>NZ_JAYSFE010000129.1:0-12041 GCF_041913585.1 Allostella sp. | reverse complement strand
TCTCGCCGCCCTCCTCGTAGTTGATGACGAACTGCAGCGCGATGCGGGCGCCCCCCGGCCAGCGCGGGTCGGGCGGGTTGCGGCCGTAGCCCACAAGGTCGCGCGGATAGCCCTGCTCCATCGCCATCGCCCTCCCCTGGCTAGATGCGGCCGCCGTCGACGATGAAGGTCTGGGCGGAGACCATGCGGCTGTCGTCGGCGGTCAGCCACAGCACCATGCGGGCGAGGTCGGGCGGATAGACCTTCTCCTTCAGGCATTGCAGGCTCATCAGCCGCGCCTCGGCCTCGGGCGTCAGCCACATCGTCACCTGGCGCTCGGTCATCACCCAGCCGGGAACCACCGTGTTGACGCGGATCTTCTTCTCGCCGAGGTCGCGGGCGAGCGCGCGGGTCAGGCCCTGCACCGCCGCCTTCGCCGTCAGGTAGACCGGGATGTTGGGCGTCATGCCCATCCAGCTGACCGAGCCGAAATTGACGATCGCGCCGCCGCCCGCCGCGGCCATCGCCGGGGCCAGCGCCTGGGAGACGAAGAACTGGTGGCGCAGGTTGGTCGCCATGCGCTCGTCCCAGAATTCCGGCGTCACCTCCTCGATCGTGTGGCGGTCGTCGCGGGCGGCGTTGTTGACGACGGCGCGGATCGGCCCGATCGCCGCCGACGCCTCGGCGCAGGCGGCGCGCAGGGCGGCGACGTCGCGCAGGTCGCAGGGCAGGAAGAGCGGCCGGGGGCCCCTGCCGTCCAGCCGCTCGACCAGGGCGCCGCCGGCGGCCGTGTCGATGTCGACGAAGGCGACGCGCGCGCCCTGGTCGACATAGTGCTCGACGATCGCGGCCCCGATGCCGGTCGCCCCGCCGCTGACGAAGACCGCGCGGTCGCGCAGGCTCGGGTAGCTCGCGAACCCTTCCATCGATCCCTCCTCCCGTCTCGGGCTTGCCGTCTTGGGCTTGACCCGGCGCCGCCGCGGCGACCAAGGTCCGCCGGGAGCGCCCGATTGGCGTGCTCCCGGTCATGGTAGCAGCCGCCTCCGCGAGTCCGACCAGGAATGTCGATGCCCACCGATCCGCCGCCGCCCTGGTCCGGGCCGACCCCGCTGGGCGAGGTCTGGCCGATCGCCGGGCGCGACCCGCAGGCGCCGGCCGACATCGCGGTCGTGATCTCGACCGTCCTGCGCCCGGCGCTGCTGGCGGCGGTGCGCTCGGTCTTCCGGCAGAGCTTCCCCGGCACGGTGATCCTGGCGATCGGCTGCGACCGCACCGACGGCGGCCTGGAACTCGACCGCCTGCGGGCGGTCCTGGCCGAGCGGCCGGCGCGCATGGGCGCGCTCCTGCTGACCCCCGGCTACTCCACCGCGCGGCGCAACGGCGGCGTCCATGCCGGGCGCGGCGGCGGGGCGATGCGGACCGTCCTCTCCTTCCTCGCCAACGCCCACCACGTCGCCTTCCTCGACGACGACGGCTGGTACCTGCCGGACCACCTGGCCGACCTCGCGCGCGCGATCGAGGGCTTCGACTGGGCCTTCTCGCTGCGCTGGTTCGCGACCGAGGACGGGCGGCTGCTGTGCCGCGACCGCTGGGAATCGGTGGGGCCGGGACGCGGCATGTATGCCCGGGTCTCGGGCGGGCTGATCGATACGAGCTGCTACCTGATCGACAAGCGCCGGGTGGTGCTGCCGCTCGTCGCCTGGACGACGGTGACGGCCGAGGACGGCGCCGGCCAGGACCGCCGGATGATGCAGGCGCTGACGCGGTTCCACAGCGCCGCCTGGACCGGCCGGCACAGCGTCGCCTACACGCTGCGCCCGGGCTCGCGCCTGTGGCATCTCGCCCATTCGCCCGTCTTCCACGACCGGCTGGCCGCCGCCGCCGAGCGCCGCTGGAGCTACCACGAGACCTTCGTCCACTGGCCCGACATGACCCGCGCCATGCTCGACTACGCCGCCCGCAAGCGCGACACCGGCCACTCCCAGGATCGGCCGGCATGAGCGCGCGGCCGGGCCCGATGGCCTGCATGTTCCATGTCGGCCGCAGCGGCAGCACCGTGCTGGCCGACCAGCTCGGCCAGCATCCCGGCCTCACCTGGGCGGGCGAGCTGCTCGACCCCAAGCGGATCCGGCTCGGGCCGCGGACGGCGCTGGCGCTCGTCGAGGCGACGGCGCGCGCCGCCGGCGAGCGCGGGTTCGGCTTCGAGACGAAGTTCTACCATCTCCGCCGCGCCGGCCTCGGCCTCGGGGACTTCGTCGCCCGCCTCGACGCCCTCGGCTTCGACCGCTTCCTGGTCGTCCGCCGCCGCAACCTGCTGCGCAAGGTCGTCTCCTCGCAGGTCGCGCGCGCCAGCCGCAGCTGGCACCTGCCGGCGGGCACGGCGGCAGCCCTCCACACCATCCGGATCGACCCGGACCGCGTGCCGGTCGAGGGCGGCCATCGCCCGCTGGTCGAGATCATCGAGCTCTATCTCGCGGACTTCCGCGCCCTCGACGCCGCGCTCGGCGGACGGCCGCGGCTCGACCTCGTCTTCGAGGACGACATCCGCCCGGACCCTGCCGCGGCCTGCCGCCGGGCCCTCGCGTTCCTCGGCCTGCCGCCGCACCCGACGGCGGTCCGCCTCGCCCCGACGACGCCCTGGCCGCTCGGCCGGGTGGTCGAGAACCTCGACCAGGTGCGGGCCCACCTCGCCGGCACGCCCCACGCCTGGATGGCCGGAGAGGACGAGGACTAGCCGGGGATGGTCGCCAACTACCTGCCGGCGGACTATCCGCCCGACGCGCCGCCGCGCTTCCGGCTCTACGGGATCGGCCTCGGCAAGACCGGCACCATCTCGCTCTGCGGCATGTTCGGCGGGCATTTCCGCTCGACCCACGAGCCCGACTGGCGGCGGCTCATCCGCCTCGCCCTGCATCCGGACGGCAGCCGCGCGGGGGACTTCTTCTTCTCCGCCCCGCTCCAGGCCCTGGTCGCGGGCTGGCAGTGGGAGATGAATTCCTCGACCCTCAACTACCACCTCGTCCCGCTCATCCGCCGCCTCCAGCCGGAGGCGAAGTTCGTGCTGACGGTGCGCGAGCCCGTCTCCTGGGTGGCGTCGATGTGCCGCCACGAGAGCACGCGGCCGCGCAGCACCCACTGGGACTGGTGGGAGCTGCGGCGCTTCCGTTTCCGGCCCGACCTCTACCGCCACGGGCGCGCCGACGCCGCCCTCGAGCGGGCGGGCCTCTTCTCGCTCGAAGGCTATCTGCGCTGGTACGCGCGGCAGAACCGCAAGGCGATGGAGATGCTGCCGGCGGACACGCTGCTGGTGGTCGCGGTCGACCGGCTGTCGCACCCGGACGAGATCGCCCGCCTCGCCGCCTTTGCCGGCGTCGCGCCGGACCGGCTCGCCCGCGAGCGCGCGCACCTGCACGTCTCCGACACGCCCTTCGACCTCTTCGACCTCGTCGACCGCCGGACGGTCGAGGCGGCCGCCGAGGCGATCTGCGGCGACGTCTGGCAGGCGCTGCGCCGGCGCGCCGGGCTCGCTCCCTAGCCGGGCCCGAACATCTCGTCGAGCAACGGCCCGAAGCGCCGCGAGACCATGCACACGCCCATGCTGTCATGGTCGGCGAGGCCCGGCACCGGCACCAGCCGGACCCCGGGCAGCACGCCCATGCGCTGCGCCGCCCAGCGGTCCGACCGGTTCTCCGCGCCGTAGACGATGATGAGCCGCGGCGGGTGCTCGGCCCGGCGGTAGTGCGGCAGCACGTCGTCGACGAGGTGCGGGTTCTCCTGGTGGAGGCGGTGGATCATCGGGAAGCGCCGACGGACGTCGGGCTTGAGGTCGAGGCTCGTCACCGGCGAGAAGGCGAGGACCGCCTCGGCCGCGATGCCGACGCCGTAGCGCAGCGCCGAATAGCCGTTGGCCGAATAGCCGAGGCAGTAGCGGCGGGTGGCGCCGAGCCCGTCGGCGATCCGCCGCAGCCCGGCGATGCAGCCGGCGAGGTCCGGCGCCAGCCCGGGCAGCCCGGTGATCGCGAACTGCGAGCGCGGATCGCGGACATAGACCGCATGGCAATGCCGCCGGCGGAGCCAGCTCTGCACCACGACATGGGCGAACGGCGCCTGGTCGGCGCCGGCGAAGACGAAGACGACGCGGTCGCTGCCCGGGCTCTCCACCACCTGCGGGCCGCCGCTCGTCTCCGGGATGACGTGGCCGGCGCTGCCGATGTCCTCCAGCAGGCCGGTCACCATCCGGGTCGCCTCGGCCGGGCGCTGGAAGCGCAGCTCCGTCGCATAGCGGCAGGCGGCGACCAGCCGCTGGGCGATCGGGCGGAGCGCCGGCGAGCGCATGAGGCCGGTCGCCGCCGCCGCCGCGCCGTCGTAGTCGCCGGCCGCCATCATCTCGCGCACCCGGGCCAGCAATCCCCGTTCGGCCTCCGCCGTCCCGGAGTCCCGATCGTCGCTCATCCGCCATCCCGCAACTGCATGCGTCCGTCTCTATGCCACAGGAGCGGCCGGCGCGGCGCGGCCGATCGCGCAAATCCGTTGTCAGCCCGGCCCCGGCGGGACAATGTTGCGCCCGCGTCGCCGGCAGGGTCCGCGCCGCGGGGAGACCGGGGATCGTGGCAAGCGAAGGCATCGCAGGGGCGCGGATTCTGATCGTCGAGGACGAGGCGATGATCGCCATGCTCCTGGAGGACATGCTGGAGGAGATGGGCTGCCGCGTCGTCGCCACCGCCGGTACCCTCGACGAGGCCATGGCGGCCGTGGGGGCGGAGCCGGCGCTCGACCTCGCCATCCTCGACGTCAACCTCGGCGGCGCCGAGACCTACCCGGTCGCCGATCTGCTGCGCCGCCGCGGCATCCCCTACATCTTCTCGACCGGGTACGGCGTCGGCACGCTGCACCCCGACCACCAGGACCGCCCGACCCTGTCCAAGCCCTTCGTCGAGAGCGAGCTGCTGCGCTGCCTCGACCAGGCGCTCGGCCGGACGCCCCTCTAGGAGCGCGCCCGGCGCCCGATCACCTGGGCCAGCTTGCGTGCCAGCTCGGCCTGGGTGAAGGGCTTGCCGATCATGTCGACCCCGGGGTCGAGCGTACCGTGGTGGACGATGGCGTTCTGGGTGTAGCCGGTGGTGAAGAGCACCGCCAGGTCCGGCCGGCGGCGCCGCGCCTCGTCCGCCAGCCGGCGGCCGTTCATGCCGTGGGGCAACACGACGTCGGTGAAGAGCAGCGCCACCTCCGGGTGGCGGTCGAGCAGCTGCAGCGCCGACGCCCCGTCCGCGGCCTCGAGCACCCTGTAGCCGAGGTCGGACAGGCACTCGACGCTGAACCGGCGCACGCCGGGATCGTCCTCGACCACCAGCACGCTGCGGCCATGCCCGAGTTCGCGTTCCTCGGCGGCCGTCGCCGCGATGGCGTCGTCGGCTTCCCGCGACCGCGCGACGTGGCGCGGCAGGTAGACCTTGACCGCCGTGCCCTCGCCCGGTTCGGAGTAGATCTTCACATGGCCGCCCGACTGCTTGACGAAGCCGAACACCTGGCTGAGGCCGAGCCCCGTCCCCTCCCCCAGCGGCTTGGTGGTGAAGAAGGGGTCGAAGGCGCGGGCGATCACCTCGGGCGGCATGCCGATGCCGGTATCGGAGACCGCGATCATGACGTACTGGCCCGGCGCCACCTCGTCGTGGGCGCGGGCGTAGGCGTCGTCGAGGTGGGTGTTCGCGGTCTCGATCGTCAGCTTGCCGCCCGCCGGCATCGCGTCCCGCGCGTTGACCGCGAGGTTGAGCAGCGCGTTCTCGAGCTGCGGCGCGTCGACGAAGACCGGCCACAGGCCGCCGGCCAGCACCGTCTCGACCTCGACCGTCTCGCCCAGCGTCCGGCGCAGCAGGTCCGACATGCCGGCGACGAGCCGGTTGGCGTCGGTCGGCCTGGGGTCGAGGGGCTGCTGGCGGGCGAAGGCGAGCAGCCGCTGGGTCAGCGCCGCCGCCCGGCGTGCGCCCTCCAGCGCGCCCTGGACGCCGCGCCGCACCCGCGGGTCGCCGCCATCGCCGAGGCGGCGGAGCACGAGGTCGAGGTTGCCCGTCACCACCGTCAGCAGGTTGTTGAAGTCATGCGCCACCCCGCCGGTCAGGCGGCCGATCGCGTCCATCTTCTGCGACTGGCGAAGCTGCGCCTCGGTCGCCTCGCGCCGCAGCGACTCCGCCCGCAACTGCGCCAGGGCGGCGTTCTCGCGCCGGACCCGCGCCAGCGCGACCAGCGTGACGGCGAAGAGCGACAGCGTCACCGGCAGGCCGAAGGCGAGGTGGCTCGCCGTCGTCGCCAGCCAGCGGGCGCGGACGTCGGCGATCGCCGCCCCGGCGGTCACATAGATCGGATAGCGCGGCAGCCGGCGATAGGCGACGATCCGCTCCGCGCCGTCGAAGGACGATCGCGTCCGGAAGCTGCCGCCCTCGGGCGCCTCGGCGATGGCGGCCGCGAACGGGTCGGACGGCGGCAGCATGTCGAGCGGCTGGCGGGGTGGGGGAAACCGCGCCAGCACCGAGCCGTCCGCCCGGAACAGCGAGGCGGTGAAGCCGGTCTCGGCGTGGATTCCGGCATAGAATTCCTGGAAGTAGGCGGGGCGCACCGAGACGACCACGACCCCGTCGAACCCGGCCGCGTTGGCGACCCGCCAGCTCATCTGGAAGAAGGTGGCGCCGCGCACGCGGCCCCGGATCACCGGGCCGACATAGGTCTCGGCCTTCGCCTGCTCGAAATGGACGCGGAAATAGTCGCGGTCGCCGACCTCGAGGTCGGACGGCACCATGGCCGTCCGGGCGGCGACGACCGGCCGGGCGGCGCCGTCGATCAGCCAGATGTCCTCGACCTGCGGCAGCCGCTCCTGGATGGCGCGCAGGCGCAGGTGCAGCCCCTCGGCGGCGGCGCGGGCCGCGGTCGCGTCGAGGCCGCGGATGATCTCGGCGACCTGGGCGCCGACCAGTTCCTGGGTCTCGAACACCTTGACGGCATGCTCGAGGACGAGGCCGGCCGTGCCCCACAGGCGCTCGCGCGCCTGGCGCATGGCGCCGGTCCAGGCCTCCCAGGCGAAGAGCGCGAAGAGCAGGGTCGGGAGTACGAGCGTTCCGACCGCGACGGCGCGCAGGAGCCGCCCCGCCGTGCCGTCGCTGGGTCCGCCCAGGACCAGGCCCCGCCAGCCCTTCACGGCAGCGACCCGGCGTAGCGCGCCAGGAACGGGGCGAGGCGCACGATGCGGTCGAAGGTGGCGCGATGGGCGTCCGCCCAGGTCACCGTGTCGCGCGTCCGCCGCGGCGACGGCGCCACCACCGATGCGCAGGCCTCGATATAGGCGGCGTCGGTCCCGACCCCGAGGAACCGGCAGAGCCCGGCGAGCCCGGCGCGCGGGTCGGCGACGAAATCCTCGTGCCAGAGGGTGCGGACATGCGCCGGGTCGGTGCGCGCCAGGAAGCGGGCGTTGGCGCGCGCCAGATGGGCATAGTGGGTGAGCGAGCGCCCGAGCAGCCGCGCCTCGGGCTCGTCGGCCGAGCCGGGCCGCGCGCGGGCGCGGCGGACCATGGTGGCCGCGGTGTCGGCCGGGTCGCGGACGACGTGGAGGAAGCGCAGCGGCATGCCGATCATCCGGCCGAACCGGTCGATCGCCTCCGGATCGCCCGCCAGGCGGCGGGAGGTCTCGCCCCCGCGCTTGTCGCCGACCAGCCGCAGCCGCGTCCATCGCCCCTGCGCGCCGCCCGGCACATGGTAGTCGTATTCGCCCCAGCGTCGGCCGAGGCGTCCGAGGCGGCGGGAGTTCTCGAGCAGCAGGGTGAGGATCTGGTTCCGGTCGAGCCCCGCCGCGTGCAGTTGCAGCACGTCGAGTTCGTGGGCGATCGCGATCTCCGGGTGGGCGTCGAGCAGCGCCCCCACCAGGCTGTGGCCGCTGCGCGGGTAGCCGACGAAGATCACGAAGCCGGCGACCGCCGACAGGTCGGGCGGCGGCTGGCGTGCCGCCCAGCCGGCGACCCGGTCGAACTCGTCCCCGGAGGCGGCGAACAGACGACGCGGCCCGCTGCCCCGCATCCGGCGCAGCAGTTCGGCGTCGTCGACCGGAAAATCGTCGGAACCGCCGGTGGTCATTGCGGGCGATCCCGGCCGGGACGGCCGTCCGGCGTCGGGCACGCCGCCGCCCCCTCACTCGCGCGCATCGCCATGGTCCGGCCCCGGCACCCAGCCCGGAACCTGGGGCACCGCGAAGATCGGGAAGGGGCATTCGGCGATCAGGTTGACGTAGAAGCGCGGGCGGCTGGTGACGGCGCGCGGCGAGACGCCATGCACGGCCCGCGGCCCGTTGACGAAGCCGAGGAAGCAGTTGCCGGCGTAGGCGACCGTTGCGACCCGCGCGATGCGGTCGACGACCGCGAACAGCTCGCGGTACTGCGGCTCGTGCGTGCAGCGATAGAGGTCGAGGTCGCCGCCCGCCGTCGCGTCGTCGTCGGGGCGGAAATAGAAGAGGCCGCTGAAGATCTTGTCGGGCGTGTCGATGTGGGGCCCGCGCACCGTGCTCGCCTCCGTCACCGCGGTGTTGACCACGAGCTGGCAGTCGAGCAGCACGTCGCAGCCATGGTCGCGCTTCCGGCAGCCGACCCGCCACGCCTCCAGCGGGCGTCCCACCCGGCCCTCCAGGCGCGGGTGAACGTCGCGCATGGCGGGTCCCAGCGTGCGGACGATGTCGGCCCAGAAGGCGGGCGAGACGTGATGGGCGACGAAGTCGCGCCAGACCGGCGGCAGCTTGGCCGAGCGCAGGAGGGTGGCGGCGCTGACCCGGAAGGCCGTGTTGTTGGGGTGCGGCGGCGGGCCGGCGATGCGCTCGATCGCCGGGAACGCCGCCGCCAGCGCGGCATAGTGCGAGGGATCGATGGCCGGCCGCCGGATGGCGTGCGGAAACGGATCGGACGCGACCGGCCCCGGCGCCCCGAGGAGGGTGTGCGGCAGGGCGGGCGGCGTCGGGGCGGCATCGGGCATGGGTCACTGCGGCGGCGGTGGCGGGGCACGATGGCGGCCGCCCGCCGGGCCTGTCAATCGACCGCGCCGCCGGCCGGGCCGGCCGTCGCCTGCGACCGGCTGAGCACTTGACCGGGTTGCATTGCGCTTCCTATGTTTAACGTCATGGTTAACCCTGACCGAGTGTCGCTCGACCGCACCTTCTCCGCCCTCGCCGACCCGACGCGGCGCGCCCTGCTGGCGCGCCTCGGCGAGGCCGGCGCGCTCTCGGTCAGCGAACTCGCGCGGCCGATCCCGATGTCGCTGCCGGCGGTGATGAAGCATCTCGACGTGCTGTCCGACGCCGGCCTCATCACCCGCCGGAAGACCGGGCGCACCGTGTCCTGCCGCCTCAGCGCCGGCCCGATGGAAGAGGCGATGGAGTGGCTCGCCCACTACCAGCGGTTCTGGAGCGGCAGCCTCGACCGGCTCGCGGCCCTGCTCGAACAGGAGGAGGCGGAGCAGCGCTGACGTGCTAGCTCCGGGCTGAAGCCCCGCTGCCGGGGCCATTCGGGTCGAGGAAATCCAGGGCCGTCCGGACGACGCCCTCGAGCAGCGCGGGCTCCGGACGCACGCGTGCCAGGACGCGCATCCCCATCAGGACCCCCAGCAGATGGCGGGCAAGGTTCTCGGCCGAGACCAGCCGCGTCACCGTGCCGTCCGCCTGCCCGGCGCGCACGCGATCGAGGAAGAAGCCCTCGATCCGCGCGAGCACGCCGGCGACCACCGCCCGGAACTCCGGATCGTCGGGCGCCGCCTCCAAGGCCGCATTGACGAGCATGCAGCCACGCTGCTGCGAGTCGTCGAGCGATCGCCGCAGGATCTCGCCGAAGAAGGCTGCGATCGCCGCGCGTGGCGCGAGGTCGCCGCAGCGCCGGATGCGGTCGGCGATGCTGGCCTCGACATAGTGCTCGAGGGATCTGCGGTAGAGCATCCGCTTGTCGCCGAACGCGTTGTAGAGGCTGGCCCCGCTGATGCCTGTCCGCGCGATCAGGTCGCGAACCGAGGTCGCCTCGTAGCCCTGCGCCCAGAAGCACTGGGTCGCAGCGTCGAGCACGGCCGCCTCGTCGAATTCCCGCGGTCTCGCCATCTCCGTCGTTCCACCTCCGGCCGCCGATATCCGCATCTTGCCATGCCATCGGGTTCCCGGTAATTTAGAACGAGCGATCTAAAATCGCAAAGACGCCGATCCGAGCCCGGGACGTCCCGCTCCCCGGCGGCGGGGCGAATCGGCCAGCACAGCACGATCGGAACCGGCCATGCGAGACCACCGGACGGCAGAGATGGAGGGGCGAGGCGCGCTCGCCGCTTCCGCGGACGGCGCGAAACCCGCGCGCCGACGCCTCGCCGGCCTCGTCTGGGCGGGCGTGGCGGTCATGATCTTCTCGGGCTGGTTCGTGGTGACGCGCTTCAGCGTCACCCGCGAATTGCGCATCTGGGACATCACCGCACTGCGATTCGGGGTCGGCGCGCTCCTGCTGGCCCCCATGGTCCTGCGGCGCGGCTCGCGCCTGCCGCGGGGCGCCTGGGTCGAAGGACTGCTGTTCGCCCTCCTCTGGGGCCTGCCCTTCGTCCTCCTGGTGGCGCTCGGCCTGCAGCTCACCTCGGCCGCCGAGGCGGCCTCCATCGCACCGACGCTGATGCCCGTCTTCGCCGGCCTCTTCGCCTGGGCCTTCCTGCACGACCCGCCGGGTCGGGCGCTCCGCTTCGGCTACGCGGCGATCGTCCTCGGGCTCGCCGGACTGGTCACCGCGGGCGCGGCCGCGCATGGCGCCCCGGACCCGGCCGGGCTGGGCGCGCTCGTCCTGGCCGCGGCGACGTGGGCGACCTACACGCTGCTGTTCCGGCGCAGCGGCCTGTCGCCCATCCAGGCCGCGGCGCTGATCTGCATCTGGTCGGCGGCGCTGTTCCTGCCGGTCTATCTCCTGCTCGGCCTCAGCCGCTTCGGCCTCGCCTCGACCGGGGAGATCGCACTCCAGGCGGTCTACCAGGGGGCGCTGATGAGCGGGGTTGCCATCGTCACCTTCAACCGCGCCGTCAACCTTCTCGGTCCCTCTGCCGCCACCGCCATCATCGCGCTGCTGCCGGCGATCGCGACCGTCCTCGCCGTGCCAGTCCTGGGCGAGATGCCGACGCCGGGCCAGGGAGTGGCGATCGCCGTCATCGTCGCCGGCGTCGGGCTCGTCGCCCGCGCCACGCCGCCGGCCCGCCCGCGCGCGCCGCGCGACATCGTCATCCCCCCAGCCGAGAGGACGCCCGCATGATCCGCTTCTATTTCCACCCGACGCCGAATCCGGCGAAGATCGCGCTCTTCCTCGAAGAGACGGGGCTGCCCTACGAAGTCGTTCCCGTCGACACGAGCCGGGGCGAGCAGCACCGGCCGGCGTTCCGGGCCGTCAACCCGAACGGCAAGGTGCCCGCGATCGTCGACACCGACGGTCCCGGCGGCCGAGAGACGCGAATCTTCGATTCGACGGCGATCCTGCTTTATCTCGCCGAGAAGACCGGGCAGTTCCTCGGGCGCCCCGAGGATCGCCCGGAACTGCTCTCCTGGCTCCTCTTCATCGCCTCCGGCCTCGGCCCCTTCTCGGGCCAGGCGGTGCATTTCCAGTCCGCCGCGCCGGAGGGGCTCGACTATGCCGTGAACCGCTACCGGCGCGAGGCGGAGCGGCACTACCGGGTGCTGGACGACCATCTCGCCGGGCGGGAGTTCATCGTCGGCGACGGCTGCACGATCGCCGACATGTCCGCCTGGGGCTGGCTCGACCGCGCCTCCCGGGTCATGAAGGGAACGGACGATCCGCTGGCCGACTATCCGCACCTGAAGCGGCTGTTCCTGGCCGTCGATGCCCGTCCGGCCGCCGCCCGGGCCCGCGCCCTCGGCAAGGACCATCCGTTCAAGACGACCCGCGACGAGGAGACGCTGCGCGCCCTCTTCCCATCCAACTATCCGGCCGCGGCCTGAGCCGCGGCCCCGCCAGGAGACGACGATGACCGACACGCCCGCCTACACCCCGCCCAAGGTCTGGACCTGGAACAAGCCG
>NZ_JAYSFE010000128.1:0-12451 GCF_041913585.1 Allostella sp. | reverse complement strand
ACGCTGATCCACAGCACCTGGACCAGCGGATAGAAATAGAAGGCGGCCATCAGCAGGGCGGCCGGCGCCACCATCAGCCAGTAGGCCGTCCGTTCGTCGACGAGGAAGAACCGGCGCCCCGATGGGGCGCCGGCGGTCGCGGCAGCGGTCACGTCAGGACGAGATCATGTCCAGGAACGCCTGGGTGAGCTGCTCCTGGTTCTGCATCCACCACTCGCCGCCGAACTTGACCTGCTTGGCGAGATTCTCCGGCGAGGAGGGGTTGGCCTTCTGGAACTCGGGCTTGACCAGCGCGCTGGCGGCCGGGTTGGCCGGGCCGTTGCCCATGCGCTCCAGCAGCAGCACCTGGCCCTGCGGCTCCTGCATCGCCCGGATCGCCTGGTGCGCCCATTTCGCGCCGGCCGGCGGGTTCTTCGGCACGATCCAGATGCCGGGCTGGACGATGCCCTGGGCGAAGGTCCACTTCACCCGGCCGCCGGTGTCGCGCTCCAGGATGTTGGCGCGGGTGTGCCACAGGATGCCCATGACGCACTCGCCGGTGCGCATGAGCTGCTGGCTCTCGGCGCCCGAGTTCCAGTAGAGCGAATCCGCCTTGATCGCGGCGATCTTGGCGAGCGCCCGCTTCTGGTCGATCGGGTAGAGCTTGTCGGCAGGCACGCCGTCGGCGAGCAGCGCCGGCTCCAGCATGGCGAGGCCGGTGCGGCGCAGCATGCGCTTGCCCGGGATCTTCTTGGTGTCGAAGAAATCGGCCCAGGTCGGCGTGCCCTGGACCTTGGTCGAATCCCAGGCCAGCACCGTCGAGAAGTAGTAGTTGATGACGCCCCACTTGTAGGCGAACTCGGGGTCGAGCTTGGTCTTGTCGACGATCGTGTAGTCGATCGGCTCGAGGTAGCCGGCCTCGCCCAGCTGGTGGGCCTGGCCGGTGCCGGAATCGATGATGTCCCAGATCACCTTCTTGGCGTCGACCATCGCCTTGATCTTGCCGGTGGTCGGGCCGCTGCCGTCGATCACCAGCTTGACCCCCTCCTTGGCCTCGAACGGCTTGGCGAAGGCGTCGGTGAAGGCGGGCACGGCGTCGCCGCCGAAATTGGCGAGCACCACCTCCTTGGGCTTGGCGGTCTGGGCCATCGCCGCCCGTGCCAGGGCGCCGCTGCCGCCGAGGGCGGCCGGCACGAGGCCGAGGGCGGCCAGCCCCTTCATGAAGGTCCGGCGGTCGATCCGTCCGGCCACCAGCTCGTCGCGCAGGATCTCCGCGCAGTCCTCGGCAAAGGTCTGTTCTTCGCGCATCGTTCTGCTCCCTGTCCGTCTGCTTCGATCTAGTTCGGGGCGCCGCCCGCATCGTCGCGCACGATCACCGACGCGTCGGGATCCCAGCCGAGATGCACCATCTGCCCGGCCGCCGGCGCGATCCGGCAGCGCCAGGCCGGGACCGTCGCCGTCATCCGCCCGACCGTGTCGGTGTCGACGAGGAGCTGGAAATGGGTCCCGGAATAGCTCCACTGGGCGATCCGGCCGGTGACCGAGTTGGCCGTGTCCGGCACGGCATCGGCGACGACCGCGATCTTTTCGGGCCGCAGCGCGATCAGGATCGGCGCCCCCGGCGCCGGCGCCGGGCCGACGAGCGCCTGGCGCATCCGCAGGCCGCCTGCGGCATAGCCCAGCATCCCGTCCTCGCTGCCGACCGCTTGTCCGGCGATGAAGTTCGACTTGCCGAGGAAGTCGGCGACGAACCGCGTCGCCGGCCGCTCGTAGAGATCGTGCGGCCGCCCGAACTGCACGAGCCTGCCCTCGCGCAGGATCGCCACGCGGTCCGACATCGACAGCGCCTCGTCCTGGTCGTGGGTGACGTAGAGGAAGGTGAGGCCGACGCGCTGGTGCAGCGCCTTCAGCTCGAGCTGGAGGTCGGCGCGGAGCTTCTTGTCGAGGGCGCTCAGCGGTTCGTCGAGCAGCAGCAGGTGGGGCGTGAAGACGAGCGCGCGCGCCAGTGCCACGCGTTGCTGCTGCCCGCCCGACAGCTGCCGCGGCAGGCGCCCGGCATAGGGGCCGAGCTGCACCAGGTCGAGGGCCTCGCCGACCTTTCGCTTCACCTCGGCGCCGGCCACCCCCCGCGCCCGCAGCGCGAAGGCCACGTTCTCGAACACCGTCATGTGCGGGAAGAGCGCGTAGCCCTGGAACACCATGCCGAAGTTGCGGCGCTCCGGCGGCAGGCGGGTGATGGCCCGGCCGTCGAGCAGGATCTCGCCCGAGGTCGGCTGCACGAAGCCGGCGATCGCCATCAGGATCGTCGTCTTGCCCGAGCCCGAGGGCCCGAGCAGAGTCACGAACTCGCCGCGCTCGATCTGCAGCGTCACGTCGTCCACCGCGGCCACGGGCCCGTAGCGCTTGATCATGCGATCGACGACGACGGACTGGCGCAGCTCACTCATGTCGGATCGGCATCCCTGCGAGAAATGAAGGCCGGTTCATCAGGGCACCAGGATGTTCCTGGAAACCGGTACCGCGGTCAACCCCGCTGCCCAAGAATGCGGCAGCGCCGGGTCGGCTACCAGAACTTCCGCCGCCGGCGCAGGCGCCGCCATGCCCGAGCGAACCGCTCGCCCTGGGCAACACGCTCCCGTGCCGTCCAGCCGGCGATCGCCGCGGTCGCCGGCGCGTCGAGGCGGAGCCGGCCGGCCAGCGTGTCGGCGACCGCCGCGTCGTTGTATCGGCCGAGACAATCCTGGACCTCCTGCAATGCCCGCACGAAGGGCCTGGTCGCCTCCGGAGGGTAGAGTGCGGCGAACGCGTCGGTGGCGTAGCGCAGCTTCTTCGCCTCGATGCGAAGCGCGTGCCATTCCTCGACGCTCGCCGGTCCGGCCGTGTGGTGGGCGACGAGGCGCCGCCGGCGCCGGCGCAGCGCCCGGCGGGCGTGCCGCATGACCGACCGCCCGGCTTCGCCCGCGAGCGGTGCCTCGTCCGCCTCGAACCACCGCACCAGGTCGAGGAGGGTGCGGGCGAGGAGCGGCGACCAGACGGCGCGGGCGATCTCTCCCCGGGCCGCAGTCCGGGCCGCCGCCACGGCGGCGCTCGCGGGTGAGAGGTCGGCGCCCTCGCCGACCGCGGCGGCGAGCGGGGCCAGGGTCTCGGTCGCGAAGACGTCGAGGTCGCGCGCCTCGGCGAACAGCCGGGCGACCTCGCGCAGGGATGCGGCCAGGGCGTGGCGGGCGTCCTCGTCGAGACAGTCCCGGAAGAGGCCGAGCGCGGCGCGCAGCCGGCGGACGGCGACGCGGAACTGGTGGATCGCCTCCGGTGCCGGATCCGGCGAGGCCGCGATCCGGTCGAGGTTGCCCAGGGCCTGGCGCAGCGCGGCACGCCCGGTGGCGAGGAAGGCGTCGCCCGCGGTCGTCCCGGCGGTGATGCCGGTGACGGCGATACGGACCGTCCCGATATCGGTCCGGGCCAGGTCGTCGGCCGTCGGTCGCAGCGGCAGCCGATCGACCAGGGCCTGCAGCGCCGCGATGGCGCCGGCGGGCGCCTCGAGGACGAGCCGGCGGCGGCGGCGCTCGCCGTCCCGGTCGTGCTGCGCCACCAGTTCGACGGCAAGGCGGCCGGCGTCGTCGGCGAGCGCCGCCGTCCGCCCGGTCGTGACCCGGCGGCCGAAGGCGGCGACGGCATCCGGCAACCTCCGGCGCGAGACGGCGGCGAGCGCTGCCAGCGGCGGCACGGCACCCGGGGCCGGCACGGCATGCGAGGCCGCGCGGACCGGGCCGTCGGCGACGGTCAGTCGGCAGACCGGCCCCGCACGGCCGTTCGGGCCCATGGTCAGGTCGATGCCCGCCGCGGCCAGGGTGCCGTCGGAATCGTCCCAAACGGTGCAGGTTCGGCGGTAGCCGCGCCATTCGCCGCCGGTCAGGCCCGCCTCCGCGACCAGCCGGCAGATGCCGGCCAGCGTCGGCGGCGCGCCGTCGCCGATCGCGAGCACGAGGCGGATCGCGGCCGGTGACGGGCGGGCGGTCATGGCGTCAGTCGCGCGCCAGCGGCGGCGCCACGAAGGGGCTTCCCTCCTCGAAGGCGCGGCTCGCCCGCAGAACCGAGGCTTCGTCGTAGAGCTGGCCGACGATCTGTAGCCCGGCCGGCAGCCCCGCCGAGGTCAGCCCGCAGGGGATGGTCGCGGCCGGCTGGCGGGTCAGGTTGAAGGGGAAGGAGAAGGGGGTCCAGTCGAACCAGCGGGTCATGCCCGAGCCGACGGGGAATTCCTCGCCGGCCTCGAACGCGACCAGCGGCAGGGTCGGGGTCAGCAGCAGACGGTAGGTTTCGTGGAAGCGCTTCATGTGCTGGCCCAGCGCCTCGCGCTCGCCCATGGCCTTCATGTAGTCCATGAGCGTGTAGCGTGCGCCCTCCTCGGCGATCTGGCGCAGACCGGGGTCCATGACCGCCTGCTTCGCCGGCGCGAAGCTGCGCATCAGGTTGGCGGCGCCGGCATACCAGTGGATGCGGAACATCTCCTTGGGGTCGGCGAAGCCGGGGGAGACCTCCTCGACGATCGCGCCCATGGCTTCGAAGCGACGGGCGGCAGCCCGTACCAGGGCGGCGATTTCCGGGTCGACCTTGGCGTAGCCGAGATCGGGGCTGAAGGCGATGCGCCAGCCGGCGACGCCGCCGGCGGTCGCGGTGAAATCGTCCGCCGGCGCCGGCAGGGACTGCCAGTCGCGGCTGTCCGGCCCGGCCATCACCGCCAGCATCAGGGCGGCGTCGTCGACGGTCCGGGTCATCGGGCCGACATGGGACAGCGTGCCGTAGGCGCTCGCCGGATAGGCCGGCACGCGGCCGTAGTTCGCCTTCAGCCCGTAGATGCCGCAGAAGCCGGCGGGCATGCGGATCGATCCGCCGCCGTCGCTCCCCAGCGCGAGGCAGCCCATGCCGGTCGCGACCGCCGTCGCCGCGCCGGAACTGCTGCCACCGGGATTGCGCTCGAGGTTCCAGGGGTTGCGGGTGATGCCGGTGAGCGGGCTGTCGCCGCAGCCCTTCCAGCCGAACTCGGGCGTCGTGGTGCGGCCGAGGAAGATCGCGTTCGCAGCCCTCAGCCGGGCGATCGCCGGCGCGTCGTCGGCGGCGCGCTCGGCCGGGTCCGAGGTCCGCGAACCACGGCCCGTCGGCTTGCCCCTGACCAGCATGAGATCCTTGAGGGAGACCGGCACGCCGTCGAGCCGGCCCTCGGGCGCCCCCTTCGCCCAGCGCGCCTCGGAGGCGCGGGCCTGGTCGAGCGCCTCGTCGGCCCAGACGCCGCAGAAGCCGTTGATCGCCGGGTCGAGCCGCTCGATCTGCGCCAGGACGGCGCGGGTGACCTCGACCGGCGACAGGGTCCGGGCGCGGTAGGCGGCGAGCAGGTCGGTCGCGGACAGGAAGCAGAGATCGGCGGACAAGGGCGGCTCCCGGATTGGCTGGCTGGACGGTTCAGTCCCGATAGTCGGGTTCCTCGCGGTCGAGGATGCGGCGCAGTGCGGCGAAATGGCCGAAGGCGTTGCCGCGCTCGCCGTCGATCTGCCGGGCGGTCCTCAGACAGACCTCGGGCGGGATGATCCGGAGCGGGCGCCCGGTCGCCATGGCGAGGAGTTGCTGGCGACAGGCGCGCTCCAGGTAGTAGAGCGCATCGAACGCCTCCGCCACCGTGGCAGCCGTGACGACGACGCCGTGGTTGGCGAGGAAGGCGACGGGCTTGTCGCCCAG
This sequence comes from Allostella sp., assembly GCF_041913585.1. Lineage (NCBI taxonomy): Bacteria > Pseudomonadati > Pseudomonadota > Alphaproteobacteria > Rhodospirillales > Allostellaceae > Allostella > Allostella sp. The sequence goes on along the minus strand of NZ_JAYSFE010000128.1, from coordinate 6,745 downwards.
CACCCGGGCGAGCCGGTCGCCCTCGCCCTCGTCGAGGGCCAGGCCCTGGTAGTCGTCGTCGTAGGCGATGCGGTCATGGAACATGAGCGCCGTCTGGTGCGCCATCTCCAGCCGTCCGCCTTCCAGCATCGTGAGCGCGGTGGCGTGCGGCATGTGCGTGTGCAGGACGCAGCCGGCGTTCGGGTGGGCGCGATGGATGCGCCAGTGGATGAAGAAGGCGGTCGGCTCCGGCGGCGCGTCGCCCTCGACGAGCCGGCCGTCGGCATCGACCATGAGCAGGTCGCTCGCCCGCATCTCGGCGAAGTGGCGGCCGTGCGGGTTGATGAGGAAGCGGTCGGTACGGCCCGGCACCAGCAGGCTGAAATGGTTGCAGACCCCCTCGTGCAGGTCGAGGCGCGCCGCCCAGCGAAAGGCGGCCGCGAGATCGGCTCGCGCCGTCTCGACGGCCGAATCCCGGTTGGGCCGGTGGTACTGGTCCTGCATCCGTTCCTCGTGTTCTGCCGGGGGAGGGCTCGGCCGGCATCTTGACGGATGGTCCCCGGCCAAGCCAAGCGCGGCGCGTGCGGGGGCGCCCAGATGTCGCGGTGCCTCAGACGTCGCGGAGTTCGGGCACCCGCTCGCGCACGGCTCGATCCAGTTCCTCCTTGCGATCGAGGAGCGACTGGTACCAGAGCCAGCGCAGCCGGAACCCGTCCTTCTGCATCCGCTGGCTGCGCACGTAGCGGTAGGCGTTGGTGGCGATGCGCTGCCGGAAAGGGCCGTCCTCGACCAGCAGGGTCAGCTTGGCCGCGAACTCCTCCGGGGTGGTGAACAGCATCCCCGTCACCCCGTCCATCACCGTCGGCCCGTAGACGACCGGGCTCGCCAGGACGACGGCGCCACGGGCGGCGGCCTCGACGAAGCTGAGGTCGGACTTGCAGCGGTTGAACTCGGTGTCGGCCAGCGGCAGCAGCACGATGTCCGCCTCGGCCACCATCTCGCGGTGGCGCGCGTGGCTCACCATCGGGTGGAAGTCCTTGCGCGTGGTGCGGAGTTGTGCATGGAAGCGCTCGTCGGTGATGACGGAGACGTGGATCGGGACCCGGCTCTCGCGGATCAGGCGGTTGATGGCGTCCGTCAGCGGCCGCATGGAATCGGCGCGGTTGAGCGAGCCGTAGAAGATGCGCAGCGGGCGGGCGGCGTCCGGTTCCGGGCGCGGCGGGCGCGGCGGCGGCAGCTCCGCGACGTCGTTGCGGAAGACGCCGACATAGGGATTGTGCGGGCGGAGCGCCTGGGCCAGCGGCTCGGTCGAGGTCTGCACCGCGTGCGCGCCCGCGAAGGTGAGATAGTCGTGCCGGGCGATCTCCGGCCAGTAGCTGGGATGGTCGTCGAACTCCATGACGACGACGTACTGGCGCCGGAACAGCTCCCGCAGCAGGTCGATCGCTGCCGGGCGGCGGAGGATCGGGCGCTGGTAGACGAAGATGCCGCGCGGCCGGGTCGGTACCCGGAGCGGCGTCGGATCGTGGTCGAGCCACAGGCGCACGTTGGGAATGCCGGAGAGGAAGCGCAGCGGCCGCGACACCCGCACCTCCGCCATGGCGCCGTTGGCGCCGACCGAGGCGTCGCGCATCCGGGCGAAGACGTAGATCGGCTCCGGCAGGGCGCCGCGCACGATCTCGACGAGGAAACGGCGCGTCGCCAGGCGTGGCGCCTGCATGTCCGGCCGCAGACCCAGCCCGGCCACGGCGTCGGGGTGGCGCTCGGCGAACTGCCGGGCCCCGTCCTCGTCCGCCTCCAGGACCGAGAGGGCGGCGAGGGTGCCGCCGCCGCGCCGCGCGATCTCGATCACCGTCTCCGGGCGATGGCTGCCGGGGGGAATCGGGCGGCCGGCCGCCCGGGCGGCGACGAGTTCGTGGAAGTCGGGCGAGGCGAGGTCGATGATGAGCATGCCGCCGTCGGCCAGCAGTTCCATCGCCCGCTCGATCACCGGCGCCACCGCAGTGTCGTCGGGCAGGTCGCCCTCGATCACGACCGCCCCGGCGCAACCCGGCCGCAGCGACCCGCTCGCGTTCCAGGGCAGCCACACCACGTCGGGATTGATGCGCGCGAACGCCGCCTCGAGCTCCGTCCCGGACCCGGCATGGACGACGAGGGAGGCGTCGGCCGGGATGCGGTCGACGAGCGGCTGCCCGTTGGGAAGTAGGGTCATCGGCGGCGGTCTCGGGAATCGCGCGAAGGAGGGGCGGGAATCCGGCCATGCTCGACGGAACCGGCAGCGCTGTCCATCGTCGCCCGCGGCCGGCCCGTCGACAAGCGGCCCGGGCCGCGGCTAGATATCCGCGGCTGCAACGGTTCGAAGGGTTCCGAGGTTCATGTTCGCTGGTCGCAGGGCCACCCGCGCCTACAGTCGGACGGGCGGTCCGGGATGAGTTTTCCGCCCCTCGTCCTGGTTTCGCAGGCGCACCGATCCGGCGGCAGCCTGATGGCTCAGCTCTTCGACGATCACCCGGAGCTCTACGCCCATCCGTTCGAGATCCATATCGGCCACCCCGACAAGTGGCTGTGGCCCGACCTCGATCTCGCGGCATCGCCCGAGACCTGGTTCGAGCGGCTCTTCGAGCGCAAGCTGGAGCGCTACGTGCAGCACGGCTTCGCCAAGGCGGGCCACAATGTCCATGCGGTGACCGACCGCCGGCGGTTCGACATCGACCTCGGGCGCATGCGCGAGCTCTTCCTGGCCGAGGCGTCGGCGCTCGGAAGGCCCAGCCAGCGGGCCATCCTCGACGCCTATTTCCGGTCCTTCTTCGGCGCCTGGCGAGACTGGCACGCAAGCGGGCGCGAGCGCTGGCTCACGGGCTTCACGCCCTTCACCATCACGGTCGCCAGCAGCGTCGGGCGGCTCGGGCGCGACTATCCCGACGGCCGCATCATCACCCTGGTCCGGGACCCGCGGTCCTGGCGCGTCTCCTGCCGGACCCACGACCGCTTCCTGCACGGCGACCTCGACCGGTCGGTCGGGATCTGGCGCCAGTCTGCGGAATGCTCGCTCGCACTCGCCCGGCACAATCCCGATCGCGTCCTGCTTGCGACCTACGAGCGGCTGGTCACCGAGACCGAGGCGACGATGCGGCGGGTCGCGACGTTCCTCGGCGTGGAGTTCCTGCCGACTCTGCTCCGGCCGACCTTTCTCGGCCGCGAGTTGCGTCCGAACTCGTCCTTCGCGGTCGCGCAGTACGGCATCAACCAGGACGGTGTCGACCGCTCCGACCAGCTGGACGAGGCCGAGCGGACGGCGATCGACCGCGAGGCGATGCCGCTCTACGAGGAGATCGAAGCCTTCGTCGCGGCGCGCTCGCGCTAGAGCCCGTGCGTCCGCGGATAGCCGTTCCGCGGCGGCGAGGCCCAGCCGCAGGGTAGCGCCGGCGGGCGGAAGATCTCGACCAACAGCGGGTGGCAGCGCGCCGCGTCGCTCGAATGCTCGCTCGCGCAGTCGCCGCCGGGGCAGGCGGAGAGCGCGCCCAGCAGGTCGATCTCGGCGAAGAACTCGAGGAAGTCCCCCGGCCGGACCGGGCTCGCCTTCATGAAGTACTGGCCGGTGTCGCGCAGGAATCCGGTGCACATGAAGACGTTGAGCACGTCGTGGACATCGGCTTCCGCCGCCGCCGGCGGACGGTGCGTGTGACCGCCCAGCGCGCGCGCCAGGTTCGAGTGGCAGCAGTGATGGTAGTCGCCGCCGGCCAGGAGGCGGTGCGTGTAGGGGTCGCAGCGGGTGCCGATGACGTCGTGGACGGACCCGCCCCATTCGTCGAAGCCGTACCAGTCGAGCGTGTCCTCGGTGATGGTCGCCATCGGCCGCAGGTGGGGCAGGGAGGACCATAGCCGGTCGCCGGTCGAGAGGTGGGTCCCGTGCAGGGCGCGCGTCTTGCCCGAGAAGAAGCGCTCGCCGAGGTCGTTCGCGTTCCACAGGTTGAGGTCGCCGACCTGGGGGCCATCGACGCAGACGATGCGGAAGAAGTGCCCGGCCGGCACCTCGAAGCAGCGGGCCTCGCGCGGCGGTACGAGGATCGAGCCGACTGCGCTCCAGCCCGTGCGCGCGGCGCGGAGGGCGGCGACGTCCGGCCGCGGAAGGGTGTCGACTGGGTAGCAGACGACCGGTCGGGCGGCCCGCCGGGCCGCGGCGTCGGAGGGGGCTGGGCTTTCGGGGGCATCTGGCTTCATCGTCGGGTCCGCCGGTGGTTCTGCCTCCCGACCTGCGTAGAGCAACCGGGCGGAGTTGGCGAGCGCCGGCGCCGGCGGTGGTGCAATTTCCGGTTGTTGCCGCGGTTCCCTTGTGGTCCGATCGTCCGGTCCGGATCGGCAATCGCGACCGGTCCGGTAGGGAGGGGTGCATGACGACATTCCGCAGTGTTGTTGCCGCCGGCCTGCTGTGTGCGGCGATTGCATCGGCGCCGGCCGAGGTCCGGGCACAGGACCGGCTGGCCCCGACGGGCTTCGACGGCTATCGCGCGCTGGCGATCACGGCGGGCGCCGTGGCCGGCATGGTCGTGGCAGTGGTCATCACCGACGGCCTCATCATCCCGGTCTATGCCTGGGCGACCGGCAGCAGCGGAGCGATGGCCGGTGCCGGCATGGGCGCCGGCTTCGGCGGGGGCGCCGGCATGGCGGGGGAGGGCATGATGCTGGGCGAGGCCGGCGGCTACGGCCTGCTGCGCGGCGGCGCGCGCCTCTTCGGTGCGGTCGCCGGCGGCCTCTTCGGCGACCAGCTCTACGTCGGAAAATAGCGCCGGCAGGGTCGCGGGCGGGCGCCGGAGCGGCGGCTTCGGCGCCCGCCTCGCCCGATCGACCGGGGGAGGCGGGCGCCCGCCGGCCCATCCCCCGGATTGCTGACCACGGATTGCGGACCGCGGCCACTTCCTATTCAACTGCCGGCGTCGAGACGAAGGGGCGAGATGCCGGAGCCGGGTGCCGACCAGATGGCCAGCGTCGAGGACGGGGATGCGGCCTTCGCGCGTCTCCGCGCGGATCTGGCGCGCCGCATCCTGGCGCTGCTCGGCCCGCGGGGGCGGCCCGACGGGGCCGGGGAGACGGCAGCAGCGGACGACGCCTCGGAACTCGACCTCGAACGCCTCCTCCGCCTGCTGCTGCGGCGCTTCCCCGGTGCCCGACTCGCGGTCGCCGTGGCGCCGGACCCTGCGGCCGCCCCGGCGCCGCCGGAGGAGATCCTCTCCGTCTTCCGGCGCACCCTCGACCTCTTGCCGGACGGCGTCCTGCTGATCGGGCCGGAGCGGTCCGTCGTCTATGCCAACCGCGCCTTCGAGCAGCTGTGGAACCTGCCGGCGGACCTCGTGCAGTCGGGCGACGAGGCCGCGATGCTGGGCCACGCGATGGCGCAGCTCGAGGACCCGGCGGCGTTCCGGGCCGAGGTCGAGCGCCTCTACGGCTCCGACGAGCGGACCCAGGATATCGTCCCCTTCAAGGACGGCCGCATCGTCTCCCGGCGCAGCGTGCCCTTCCTGCAGGCCGAGGGCGATCATGGCCGGATCTGGATCTTCACCGACGTCACCGAGGCCTGGCAGGCGCGGCGCGACCCCTTGACCGGCGTCGCCAACCGGCGCGCCTATGCCCGGCGCTTCCCCGACTTCGCGCTGCGGCCCGACGACGGCCTGCTCAAGAGCCTCGCCATCATCGATGTCGACAATTTCAAGGGCTACAACGACCGCTATGGCCACGCCGCGGGAGATGCGGTGCTGATCCGCGTCGCCGACGTCCTTTCCGGCCTGCTCTCCGGCGAGGACGACGAGCTCTTCCGCATCGGCGGCGAAGAGTTCGTCATCATCGGCGCAGCTCGAGGACCCGGCGGCGTTCCGGGCCGAGGTCGAGCGCCTCTACGGCTCCGACGAGCGGACCCAGGATATCGTCCCCTTCAAGGACGGCCGCATCGTCTCCCGGCGCAGCGTGCCCTTCCTGCAGGCCGAGGGCGATCATGGCCGGATCTGGATCTTCACCGACGTCACCGAGGCCTGGCAGGCGCGGCGCGACCCCTTGACCGGCGTCGCCAACCGGCGCGCCTATGCCCGGCGCTTCCCCGACTTCGCGCTGCGGCCCGACGACGGCCTGCTCAAGAGCCTCGCCATCATCGATGTCGACAATTTCAAGGGCTACAACGACCGCTATGGCCACGCCGCGGGAGATGCGGTGCTGATCCGCGTCGCCGACGTCCTTTCCGGCCTGCTCTCCGGCGAGGACGACGAGCTCTTCCGCATCGGCGGCGAAGAGTTCGTCATCATCGGCAAGCACCGCACGGCGGCCGGCGCGGGCGCATTGTTCGAGCGGCTGCGGGCGGCCATCGAGCGGCAGGGGATCGAACATGCCGGCAATCCGGGCGGCGTCGTCACCGCCTCGTTCGGCGTCGTGCTGTTCCGCGGCGCGATGCATCCAGGGCATCTCTTCGACCATGCCGACCAGTGCCTCTATCGCGCCAAGGAGGCGGGCCGCAACCGGGTGACGATCGAGCGCCTCCGCCGGCACGCGGCGGAGACGATCTCGCCGGCGACGTAGCGGCTACCCGGCCGCGCTATCCCAGCACCGCGGCCACCGGGCGCCGGGGCGAGAAGGGCAGGGTCGGCCCGTAGCCGAAGCGCAGGACGATGTCGGGCCGTAGCCCGGGCTCCCCGGCCAGCGTCGCCAGCTCCGGCCGCAGCCGCCGGACCTCGACCGGCTGGTTGACGAAGGCGTGCCGCAGGCCGAGGGCGGTCGCGGCCAG
>NZ_JAYSFE010000127.1:0-12738 GCF_041913585.1 Allostella sp. | reverse complement strand
GGCCGATCCTCTTCACGGTCGCGGTCGTCTTCTTCCTCTACCCGCTCTATGCCGGCGTGATGCCGGGCTTCCTCTGGGGCAACGACTTCTCGGTGGCGGAGACGGTGCGCGCCCACGCGCTCGGCACCGAGAGCATCATCGGCGTGCCGATGCAGGTGACCGCCGACATCCTGATCGGCTACCTCGTCTTCGGCGTCGTGCTCGCCAGCACCGGGGGCGGGGCCTTCTTCATGGACTTCGCGAGCGCGCTCATGGGGACCAGCCGCGGCGGCCCCGCCAAGGTGGCAGTCGTCGCCAGCGGCTTCTTCGGCATGCTGTCGGGCAGCCCGACCTCGAACGTCATCACCACCGGCACGCTGACGATCCCGACCATGAAGCGCTGCGGCTATCCGGCGCCCTATGCCGGCGCGGTCGAGGCCTGCGCCTCGACCGGCGGGGCGCTGATGCCGCCGGTGATGGGCACCGCCGCCTTCATCATGGCGAGCTTCCTCAACGTCCCCTATGGCGACGTCGCCCTCGCGGCCTTCCTGCCGGCGCTGCTCTACTATGTCGCCCTCGTCCTGCAGACGGATTTCTATGCCGCCCGCAACGGGCTGGTCGGTCTCCGGCCCGACGAGGTGCCGGCGCTCGGACCGACGCTGCGCAACGGGTGGTTCTATCTCTTCTGCCTCGCCCTGCTGACCTGGCTCCTGCTGGCGATGCGCATCGAAGGCGAGGCGCCCTATTACGTCTCGGCCCTGCTGGTGGCGGCGGCCTTCGTCGGGCGGCGGCTCGACGGGTGGCGGGCGATCGCGCTGCTCGTCGATTGCGGCCAGGCGGTCGGCCAGATCGTGGCCCTGCTGGCCGGCATCGGGATGATCGTCGGCGCCCTGTCGATCACCGGCGTCGGCAACTCGTTCTCGCGCGAGCTGGTGCAGCTCGCCGGCGGCAACGTCTACCTGCTGCTCTTCTTCGGCGCGATCACCAGCTTCGTCCTCGGCATGGGGATGACCGCCAGCGCCTGCTACATCTTCCTGGCGATCGTGCTGGCGCCGGCGCTGGTCCGCGCCGGTCTCGACCCGATGGCGAGCCACCTCTACATCCTCTACTGGGGCATCGTCAGCTTCATCACGCCGCCGGTCGCGCTCGCCGCGATCACCGCCGCCTCGATCGCCAAGGCGAACGCCATGGAGACCGGGATCAAGGCGATCCGCATCGGCCTGCTGCTGCTGCTGCTGCCGGTGCTCTTCGTCCTCGAGCCGGCGCTGATCCTGAAGGGGGCGTGGTACGACAGCCTGCGCGCCTTCGTCACGGGCATCGCTGCCGCCACCCTCCTGGCCGGCGCCTTCGAGGGCTACCTGCCGCGGCTCGGTGCCCTCGGGCGGGGCGCGCGGGTCGTGCTCGGCGCGGCCGGGTGCTGCCTCCTCATTCCCGAACTGGTCACCGACGTCCTGGGGGTGGCCCTGTTCCTCGTCGCGGTCCTTATGGCCCGCTTCCGACCCCGAGCGCTGAAGGTCGCCGATCGATGAGCCTCGTCCGAACCGAACGTCCCGCAGCCGGCATCGCCCGCATCGTCCTCGACGATCCGGGCAAGCGCAACGCGCTGTCGGCGGCGCTGCGGCAGGAACTGGGAGCGGCCTTCGAGGCGGCGCTCGGCGACGCCGCCGTCCGCGCCATCGTCCTGACCGGTGCCAACGGCGCCTTCTGCGCCGGCGGCGACCTTTCCTCCATGGGCATCATGGCGGCCGATGTCGGCCGTGCCCGGATGAAGGCGAGCCACCGGATGATCCGGACGATCGCGGCGGCCGAAAAGCCGGTCGTCGCCGCCGTCGAGGGCCCGGCCATGGGCGGCGGTGCCGGCCTCGCGCTGCTCGCCGACGCGATCGTGATGGGCGATGGCGCCATGATCGGCTTCCCCTATTTCAAGGTCGGCCTGGTGCCGGACTACGGCCTCTTCCACACGCTGCCGCGCCGCGTCGGCACCGGGCATGCGCGCCGCCTCTTCAACACCGCGGCTTCGGTCCGGGCGCCCGAGGCGCTGGCGATCGGCCTCTGCGACCGGGTCGTGCCCGACGGCGAGGTGCAGGACGCCGCGCAGGAGCAGGCGGCCCTGCTGGCGAACCTGCCGGCCGTCGCCTTCGCCATGACCAAGCAGCAGCTCGGCCAGATGCCGATGTCGCTCGAGGCGGCGCTGGAGATGGAGGCGCTGGCCCAGACCGTCGCCTTCGGCGGCGCCGAGCATGCCGAGGGCCGGGCCGCCTTCTTCGAGAAGCGCCGGCCGGTGTTCCGGCGCGACGACGGGGCCGAACGGTGAGCGCCGGCGACCGGGACGTCCTGGCGCGCCCGCTCTTCGAGACGCCGATCACCCGGCTCTTCGGCATCCGCCACCCGATTCTCTGCGGTGGCCTGATGTGGCTGGCCGACGCCCGCTACGTCGCGGCCGCCGTCAATGCCGGCGGCATGGGCTTCATCACCGCGCGCACGTTCCCCGACCTCGACGCCTTCCGGGCCGAGCTCCGGCTCTGCGCCGAACTGACCGGCGGCCGGCCGTTCGGGGTCAACCTCTTCATCTCCGGCCGGGCCGAGGAGAATGCCGTCCTCGACCGCTACATCGAGGTGCTGGCGGAGGAGGGGGTGCGGCTGATCGAGACCGCCGGGAACACGCCCGAGGCCTACCTGCCGCGCCTGAAGGAGGCCGGCTGCATCGTCATCCACAAGGTCTCGGCGGTGCGCCACGGCCTCCGGGCGGAAAAGGCCGGCGTCGATGCGCTGGCCATCGTCGGCCAGGAATGCGGCGGCCATCCCGGCCTGCATTTCGTCGGTACCATGGTCCAGGGCGCGCTCGCCGCGCGGTCCTTCAAGGTGCCGTTCGCGCTGGGCGGCGGCATCGGCTGCGGGCAGCAGCTGGTGGCGGCGCTGGGACTGGGCGCCGATGCGATCGTGATGGGATCCCGGATGACGGTCGCGACCGAGATCTGGGCGCACGAGGACTACAAGCGCAAGGTCGTGGCTACCGGCGAGGGCGATTCGCGGCTGGTCATGGCGAGCTTTCGCAACACCTACCGCTGCCTCGACAATGCCGCCGCGCGCGCCGTCGCCGAGCTGGAAGCGGCGGGCGAGCGCGATTTCGCCCGCTACCTGCCCCATGTGCGCGGCACCAATGCGCGCGACGCCTACGCGACCGGCGACTGGGAGCGGGGCATCCTGTCGATGGGCCAGTCGGCTGCCTTCGCCGACGAGATCAAGCCCGTTGCCGCGATCTTCGCGGAGATCCTGCGCGATGCGGCCGCTGCGCGAGACCGCTTCGACGGCCTGCGCCCGGCCGGGGCTAGCGCCAGGACTGCGGCGGCCGGCGCACCGTGATCGTCCGCGACCGGCCGGTCAGCAGCGCATAGACGACCCCGGCGACGATCAGGAACGCGACGACGATCCCGACGAACCACAGCACGCCGCTCAGCACCGTCACCACCAGCATGACCACGGCGGCGGCGACCACCGCGGCTACCAGCAAGGACAGAACCTGACGCATCTCGCGGCTTCCGATCGTTGAATGGATGACCATGCAAGTGGGGATTCCCGTCCCGCCTGCAAGGTCGGGACGCTCGGGCGTGGCGGCAATGCGTCCGACCCGATGTCCGACGAAGCCATCGACGCGGATGATATATCCGGTCTACTCATTCTCCTGGCGCGCGGTCGCATGCAGGCGACGCTCGTCGGGGGCTGCAATGGGGCTCTCTCTCGACACCATCGCCATCGCGGTCGTCATCGTCGTGTGTGGCGTGATCGTGTTCTTCGCGATCTGGCGGCGCTGACCCGGTCAGGACGGACCGTCCAACTGGCGAGCGAGCCGCCGAAGGTCGCCGATGCGGGCCTCGAGCTGGATCGCGTCGGCCATCGCGTTCGAGCGCAGGGCGTCGTTGGCACCGCTGCGGCCGTAGCTCTGCTGGAGGCGCAGGGCCGCCTCGTGGCTCTCGATCGCCACCCTGAGCCAGGCCCGGTCCAGCCCTTCTGGCGCGGTCGTCCGCAGGGCCTCCACCGTTTCGGCGCCGGCATTCTCCGCGGCCTTGTCGGGGCGCATGCCGAGCGACTGCACGCTGGCGGCCGTCGTCAGCCGGTGCTGCGCCTTGGTCCGCTCGTCGAGGACACGCTTGGCGGCCTCCCGGACCGGCGTTCGCGCCGAGCGCTCCAGCACCAGCCGGCTGGCTTCGATGGCGGTGCGGTCTTCGCGCGCCGCCTCGCTCAGGTACTGCGCGGTAGCGGGATCGACGTCCGCGGGCGCCGCCGTCTGGGCCCGCGGGAAACTGGTGGGAAGCACGGCCGCCGCCAGGGCGACGGCGGCCGCCAGACGACGCAGGCGCACCATGTCGGCTCTCCTCGGCTGATGTCCGGGACTGTCCCGGCTCCAACCGCCGATGGCGGCCGGGGGTTCCGGTGCGGCGGTCAGTTCTTGAGGCGCCAGCCGGTCCGGAAGATCCACCAGACGATGCCGAGGCAGGCGGTCAGGATCGCCAGCGTGACGCCGAGGCTGATGCCGATGGCGACGTCGGCGGTGCCGTGGAAGCTCCAGCGGAAGCCGTTCACCAGGTACACGACCGGGTTGAAGAGGCTGACCCACTGCCAGAACGGCGGCAGCATGTCGATCGAGTAGAAGCTGCCGCCGAGGAAGGTGAGGGGCGTGACCACCAGCATCGGCACGAACTGCAGCTTCTCGAACCCGTCGGCCCAGATGCCGATCACGAAGCCGAAGAGGCTGAAGGTGACGGCGGTGAGGACGAGGAAGCCTGCCATCCAGAACGGATGCTCGATGCGCAGGGGCACGAAGAGGCCCGCCGTCGCCAGGATGATGATGCCGAGGATGATCGACTTGGTGGCCGCCGCGCCGACATAGGCGACGGTCGCCTCGGCGAAGGAGATCGGCGCGGACAGCAGTTCGTAGATCGTGCCGACGAACTTCGGGAAGTAGATGCCGAAGGCCGCGTTCGAGATGCTGTGCGTCAGGAGCGACAGCATCATCAGCCCCGGCACGATGAAGGCGCCGTAGCTGACGCCGTCGACCTCCTCGATGCGCGAACCGATGGCGGCGCCGAAGACGACGAAGTAGAGGGCGGTCGAGATGACCGGCGACACGATGCTCTGCAGCAGCGTGCGGCCGGTGCGGGCCATCTCGAAGCGGTAGATGGCGTGGATCGCGCGGAGGTTCATGACGGCTTCCGGACGAGGCTGACGAAGATGTCCTCGAGCGAGCTCTCGCGCGTCTGGAGGTCGCGGAAGCGGATGCCCGCGGCGGCGAGGTCGGTGAGGAGGCGGGTGATGCCGGTGCGCTCGGCGCGGGTGTCGTAGGTGTAGACGAGCTCGGCGCCGTCCGCCGCCAGTTCCAGCCCGTAGGCGGCGAGCCCGGGCGGCACCGCCGCCAGCGGCTCGGCGAGATGGAGCGCGAGCTGCTTGCGGCCGAGCTTGCGGATCAGTTCGGCCTTCTCCTCGACCAGCACGATGCGGCCGCGGTCGATGACGCCGATCCGGTCGGCCATCTCCTCGGCTTCCTCGATGTAGTGGGTCGTCAGGATGATGGTGACGCCGGCCTCGCGCAGGCGGCGGATCAGCCCCCACATGTCGCGCCGGAGCTCGACGTCGACGCCCGCGGTCGGTTCGTCGAGGAAGAGGACGCGCGGCTCGTGCGCCAGCGCCTTGGCGATCATGACCCGGCGCTTCATGCCGCCGGACAGGGTCATGATCTTGCTGTCCTTCTTGTCCCACAGCGACAGGTCGCGCAGCACCCGCTCGACCAGCGCCGCATTTCGCGGCCGGCCGAAGAGGCCACGGCTGAAGGTGACGGTGGCCCACACCGTCTCGAAGGCGTCGGTGGTCAGTTCCTGGGGCACCAGACCGATCAGCGAGCGTGCGGCGCGCCAGTCGCGGACGATGTCGTGGCCGTCCACGAGTACCCGGCCGGCCGTGGCGCGGACGATGCCGCAGACGATGCTGATGAGCGTCGTCTTGCCGGCGCCATTCGGGCCGAGGAGGGCGAAGATCTCGCCCGCGCGGATTTCCAGGTCGACGCCCTTCAGGGCCTCGAATCCGGAGGCGTAGGACTTGGCGAGGCCGGTGATCTGGACGACCGGACGGCCTTGGGTCGGAGGCATGGCGGTGTACCTGGTCGGCAACGGTTGGTTTGCGTGTCGGCCGGTTGACACCCGCCGGCAATGGAAATACCTAACTGATAAGTTATCTAATTTCGATAGCGAAGGGTGCCGTCATGAAGCTGGAACTGCTCGAACAGCATCGCTGGCTGGAACGGTTGGCGGGCGAATGGTCGGTCGAAGGCGAATGCTCGACCGGCCCCGACCAGCCGCCGGTCACGACCGAGATGCGCGAGAGCGCGCGCATGATGGGTGGCGCCTGGCTCCTGGCCGAGGGCAGCGGCGAGATGCCGGGCGGCGGTGCCATGGCCTCGCTGATGCAACTCGGCTACGACCCGGCCAAGGGCAAGTTCGTCGGCACCTTCGCCGCCTCCATGATGAGCCATCTCTGGACCTATGAGGGGTCGCTCGACCCGTCCGGCAAGATCCTGACCCTCGATACGGTCGGGCCGAGCTTCGCCGACCCGGCCGCCGCGACCCCGGGCGCCATGACGAAATATCAGGACATCATCGAGATCGTCGATGCCGACCATCGCGTCATGCGCTCGCGCATGCTGGGTCCGGACGGCGAATGGCGTCCGGTGATGACGGCGCGCTATCGCCGCCGACTATAGCCGCTCGACCGTCAGGCCGCCGTCGACCCGGACCACGGTGCCGGTGGCGAAGCCGAAGCCGCCGCCGGCCAGCGCCGCCACCGCCCTGCCGACCTCCTCGGGCTCGCCCCAGCGGCGGACCGGCAGCGTTCCGGCGGCGAAGGCGCGCTCGTAGCGTTCGCGGGCGACCGCCGTCATGTCGGTGCGGATGATGCCGGGGCGAACCTCGAAGACCGGCACCTCGATCTCGGCGAGGCGCACCGCGAAGAGCTTGGTCAGCATCGCCAGCCCGGCCTTGGCGATGCAGTATTCGCCGCGGTCGGGGCTCGCCATCTCGGCATTGACCGAGGAGATGGTGACGATGGCGCGGCGCCGGCCGGCGCCTTCGGCGAGCCAGCGGCGCGCGACGGCCTGGGTCAGGAAGAAGGCCCCGCGCAGGTTGATGGCGATGAGCCGGTCGAAGCTCTCCGGCGTCACCTCCGTCAGGTCACCGCGGCGGGCGACCGAGACGCCGGCATTGTTGACCAGCACCGAGACCGGGCCGAGTGCGGCCGCCGCGGCGTCGAGCAGGTGCGCGTGGCCGGCGGCGTCCGCGATGTCCGCCCGCAGGAAGACGCCGCGGCGTCCATGTGCGGCGACGGCGCCCAGCGTCTCGGCGACGGCCGCGTCCTCGACGACGTCGTTGACGGCGACGTCGTGGCCGGCGGCGGCGAGCGCCACCGCGATCGCCCGGCCGATGCCGCGCCTCGCCCCGGTCACCAGGGCGACCGATCCGTCCTCCCGCATTCTCTGGCGTCCTCTTCGGTTCCGGCCCATGTTGCCGGACGCCGGTCCTTCAAGCAAAAATCCGCTTGTCCCCGGCGATAGAAAAATCCGTTCCCGGCGACGACCGGCCCGGTGTCATAAGGACGCCCCCTTTTTCCGGGAGGATCCCGAGCATGCCGCTGCAGCACATCCTCGGCCTCGACCATGTCGTCGTCACCGTCCGCGACCTCGACGCGGCGGCGGACGCCTGGCGCCGGCTGGGCTTCACGGTGTCGCCGCGGGGCACCCATTCGGCGCATCTGGGTTCTGCCAACTACACCATCATGTTCGGCGAGGACTATGTCGAACTGCTGGGCGTGCTGACGCCGACCGACCACCTGCAGCCGACGATCGCGTTCCTGAAGCGGCGCGAGGGGATCGAGCGCGCCGCCTTCACCACCGACGACGCGGCCGCCGGTGCGGCCGAGTTGCGGGCGCGCGGCATCGACGCAATCGGGCCGGTGCATTTCGGCCGCCCGGTCGAACTGCCGGGCGGCGGTGCCGGCGAGGCGCGCTTCAACGTCTTCCGCTGGCCGGTCGGCGAGGCCCCGGGCGGCCTGCGCGTCTTTGCCTGCCAGCACCTGACGCGCGAGACGGTGTGGATTCCCGAGCTCATGCGCCACGCCAACGGCGCCGACCGGCTGATCCGGGTCGAGGTGCTGGCCGCCGATCCGGCGGCGGCGGCGGGCCATCTCTCCCGCCTCATCGACGAGCCCGTCGTGGCCGGCCCCGACGGCCATCTCGTGCACTCGGGCGGGCGGCGGGCCGACTTCCTCTTCCTCGACGAGACTCGCTTCGCCGCCCGCTATCCGGCCGCCGCCCGCGTCGGCGCGGCGGCGGAAGGGGCAGCCGCGCTGGTCGTCGGCACCGCCGACCCGGCCGGTGCTGCCCGGATCCCGGGCGCGCTGCCGGACGGCGCGGGCGGCGTCCTGGTGCCGGCCGCCGCCGCGACCGGCGTGCTGCTGCATTTCCGGGCCTGAGCGGCGCCGGTCCGATCCTGGCCCGGACGATGCATCGCGCCGGGCGCGCCCAGTTCCATCAATCGACAGGAGGCCATGCCGTGACCGACAGCCGTCTGGAAATGAAGCGCCGCACCCTGCTGATGACGTCGGCCGCGATGGCCGCCAGCGTGCTCTTCCCCGAGCGGGCGTTCGCCCAGGCCGCCCCGCGCCGCGGCGGCGTCTTCGCGGTCCATTACGGCGCCGAGCAGCGGCAGCTCAATCCCAGCCTCCAGGCCTCGACCGGCGTCTACATCATCGGCGGCAAGATCCAGGAGCCGCTGGTCGATCTCGATGCCGCCGGCAATCCGGTCGGCGTCCTCGCCGAGCGCTGGGAGGCGACGCCGGACGGCAAGACCATCACCTTCCACCTGCGCCGCGGCATCCGCTGGCACGACGGCAAGCCCTTCACCTCGGCCGACGTCCAGTTCACGGCCATGGCGATGTGGAAGAAGATCCTGAACTACGGCACGACGCTGCAGCTCTTCCTGACCGCGGTCGACACGCCCGACCCGCACACCGCGATCTTCCGCTACGAGCGGCCGATGCCGCTCAACCTGCTGCTGCGCGCGCTCCCCGACCTCGGCTACGTGTCGCCGAAGCACCTCTACGAATCGGGCGACATCCGGCAGAACCCGCACAACCTGGCGCCGGTCGGCACCGGTCCCTTCAAGTTCGTCCAGTACGAGCGCGGCCAGCACGTCATCGCCGATCGCAACGGCGAATACTGGCGCGAGGGCCGACCCTATCTCGACCGCATCGTCTGGCGCGTCATCACCGACCGGGCGGCGGCGGCGGCCCAGCTCGAGGCGGGCCAGCTCCACTACAGCCCGTTCTCCGGCATCACCATCTCGGACCTGGCGCGGCTCGCCAAGGACCCGCGCTTCATCGTCTCGACCAAGGGCAACGAGGGCAACGCCCGCACCAACACGCTGGAGTTCAATTTCCGGCGCAAGGAACTGGCCGACATCCGCGTGCGCCGGGCGATCGCCCACGCGATCAACGTGCCCTTCTTCATCGACAATTTCCTCGGCGACTTCGCCAAGCTCGGCACCGGGCCGATCCCGTCGGTCTCCAAGGACTTCTATCCGGCCGACAACGGGCCGCAATATCCCTACGACAAGGCGAAGGCGACGCGGCTCCTCGACGAGGCCGGGCTGAAGCCGGGCGCCGGCGGCGTCCGCCTCTCGCTGCGCCTGCTGCCGGCGACCTGGGGCGAGGACATCTCGCTGTGGTCGACCTTCGTCCAGCAGTCGCTGGGCGAGGTCGGGATCAAGGTCGACGTCGTGCGCAACGATGGCGCCGGCTTCCTCAAGCAGGTCTATGCCGACCACGCCTTCGACCTCGCCACCGGCTGGCACCAGTACCGCAGCGACCCGGCCGTCTCGACGACCGTATGGTACCGCTCGGGCCAGCCGCCGGGGGCGCCCTGGACGAACCAGTGGGGCTGGACGGACGCGACCATGGACAAGATCATCGACGACGCGGCGACCGAGGTCGATCCGGTGAAGCGCAAGGCGCTCTATGCGCAGTTCCAGCAGCGCGCCAACTCCGAGATCCCGATCTGGATGCCGATCGAGCAGATCTTCGTGACGACGATCTCGGCCAAGGTCCGCAACCACTCCAACACGCCGCGCTGGGGCTCCTCCACCTGGCACGACCTGTGGCTGGCGGAGTGACCGTCGCGGGCGGTCGCTAGGCGATGCGCATCCTGGCCCTGGCGGGGCGGCGGCTCGCCGCCTCGATCCCGACCCTGTTCCTCATCCTGGTCGGGATCTTCCTGCTGCTGCAGTTCGCCCCGGGCGACACGGTCGACGCGATGCTGGCGCAGATGGGCGGCGGCGATGCCGCCACCGCCCAGCAGTTGCGCCAGTTCTATGGCCTCGACCTGTCGGTGCCGGCCCGGCTCGGCCAGTATCTCTGGCGCCTGGTCCAGCTCGATCTCGGCTTCTCGGCGATCTACGGCAAGCCGGTGGCGACCGTGATCGCCGAGCGCCTGCCGGCGACCCTGCTGCTGATGACGGCGGCCCTGTCCTTCGCCTTCTTCGCCGGGCTGGTGCTGGGCGTGGTGGCGGCCCGCCGCGTCAACCGCTGGCCGGACACGCTGATCTCGACGCTGGGCCTCGTCTTCTACGCCACGCCCTCGTTCTGGTTCGGGCTGATGGCGATCGTCGTCTTCTCGATCTACCTGCAATGGCTGCCGGCGGGCGGGCTCGAGGACATCACCGCCGTCCAGACCGGCATCTGGCGGACGCTCGACATCGCCCGCCACCTCGTCCTGCCGACCCTGACGCTGGGCCTGATCTTCCTCGCCATCTACCTGCGCATCATGCGCGCCTCGATGCTGGAGGTGCTCAATCTCGACTTCGTGCGCACCGCCCGCGCCAAGGGCCTCGACGAGACGCGGGTGGTCGTCCGCCACGTCCTGCGCAACGCGCTCCTGCCGATGGTGACGCTGATCGGGCTGCAGGCGGGCACCATGCTGGGCGGCTCGGTGGTGGTGGAGAGCGTCTTCTCGCTGCCGGGCCTCGGTCGGCTCGCCTACGAATCCGTCGTCCAGCGCGACCTCAACACCCTGCTCGGGATCGTCTTCGTCTCGGCGATCCTCGTCATCACCGTCAACTTCGTGGTCGACCTGCTCTATGCCCGGCTCGACCCGCGCATCGCGGCCGGGCGCTGACCCGCGATGCAGGCCGTGCGCAGCTATTTCCGCAGCCCGCCCGCCGTCCTCGGGCTGGTCCTGCTGCTCGGCGTCGTCGGCATGGCCGCGACCGCCGACTGGTTCTTCCCGCGCGACCCGCTGGCGCTCGCCGGCCGGCCGCTGGTCTGGCCGTTCCAGAACCCGCGCTTCTGGCTCGGCACCGACAATTCCGGCCGCGACATCGCCGCGCAGATCTTCCACGGCGCCCGCATCTCGCTGCTGATCGGCCTCGTCGCGACGGCCATCGCGATCCTCATCGGCATCGTCGTCGGCGCGCTCGCCGGCTATTACGGCGGGGTGGTCGACACCGTGCTGATGCGGGTCGCCGAGGCGTTCCAGACCCTGCCCAACTTCCTCCTGCTGCTGGTGCTGGTCGTCGTCTTCGGGTCGACGCTGGCGACGGTGACGGTCGCCATCGGGATCGTCTCCTGGCCGGCGCCGGCGCGCCTGACCCGCGCCGAGTTCCTCTCCCTGCGCAACCGCGAGTTCGTGCAGGCCGGCCGCACGCTCGGCATGCGCGACGTCCGGCTGATCTTCGGCGAGATCCTGCCCAACGCCCTGCCGCCGGTCATCGTCTATGCCAGCGTCGTCATGGCGGTGGCGATCCTGCTCGAGAGCGCGCTCGCCTTCCTGCGCCTGTCGGACCCCAACGTCGCCTCCTGGGGCAACCTGATCGGCCTCGGCCGCGACGTGCTGCGGGTGCAATGGTACGTCTCCGCCATCCCCGGCATCGCCATCCTGGTGACGGTGCTGGCGGTGTCGCTGGTCGGCCAGGGGCTCAACGACGCGCTCAACCCGCGGCTCAAGGGCCGATGACCGAACCCGTCCTCACCATCGAGCGCCTCGGCGTGCGGCTGCCGCCGGGCGCCGACCGCAGTCACGCGCTCCAGGACGTGTCGCTGGCGATCGCGCCCGGCGAGATCCTCTGCGTCGTCGGCGAATCCGGCTCCGGCAAGTCGATGACCGCCAACGCCGTGATGCGGCTGCTGCCGGTCGGCGTCGCCATCGACGGCGGCCGCGTGCGCTTCGAGGGCCGCGACCTGACGGCGCTCTCCGAGGCCGAGATGCGGCAGGTGCGCGGCGCCGGCGTCGCCATGATCTTCCAGGAGCCGATGACGGCGCTCAATCCCTTGCGCACCATCGGCGACCAGATCGGCGAGATGTTCGGCATCCATGCCGACCTGCCGCGCGCAGAAGTGCGCCAGCGCGTCCTGTCGCTGCTCGACGAGGTCCGCATTCCCGATCCCGAGCGCGCCATGCGCGCCTATCCGCACGAGCTCTCGGGCGGCCAGCGGCAGCGGGCGATGATCGCGATGGCGCTGGCGCTCGATCCCAAGGTGCTGATCGCCGACGAGCCGACGACGGCGCTCGACGTCACCACCCAGGCGCAGATCCTGGCGCTGATCCGCGACCTGCAGCGGCGCAAGGGGACGGGCGTCCTCTTCATCACCCACGATTTCGGGGTGGTGGCGGAGATCGCCGACCGGGTCGCGGTCATGCAGCACGGCCGGGTGGTCGAGGAGGGG
>NZ_JAYSFE010000126.1:0-12787 GCF_041913585.1 Allostella sp. | reverse complement strand
TCCAGGACTTCACCGGCACCGTCGACCGGATGGCGTTCAACGGCAACGCCTTCTCGGACGTCTCGGCGATCGACGGCTACAAGGGCACGGCCGGCGACGCGACGACCGCCAACGACAACCTGCTGATCGCGACCGGCGACAGCTACTCGATCGGCAATTTCGACACCTTCCTCTCGGTCGGTGCCGCGGACACGGACAAGCCGGGCTTCTACATCTTCTTCAATTCGAGCACCAACCGCGGCGAGATCTGGTTCGACACCTCGATGGTCTCGACCTCGAACGCCGTGCTGATCGCCACCTTCAACAACATCACGGCGGTCAACCAACTGGCCCAGTTCAACGAGGGGCCGGCCGGCAACAATTCCGGCGACTTCGTCATCGTCTGAGACGACGTCTTCGGGGGAAGGCGACCCGGGGCCGGGGGCGAAATCCCCCGGCCGCGTGCTTTTTCGCGATGGGCTTGGGACGGCCGTGCCGGACGTGGTAGGGGAGCCCGCGATGGCATCCCCGGAGCGGAACGACGCGGCCGCCGCCGCACCACACTCCCCGACACCGGATTCTCCCGGCGGGCCCGGTTCTCCCCGGCACGAGGCCAAGCGGCTGGCGGCGGACGGGGCCGTGGCGCTGAAGTCCGGCGACCTCGACGCGGCCATCGCGGCGCTCCGGGCGGCCATCGAACGGCATCCCGATCTGCCCGATGCCTGGCGCCGGCTCGGCATCGCCCATTCGCGCAAGTACCGCATGGGCGAGGCAGCGGTGCGGATGGCGGCGATCGCGACCGCCGCCGGGCACGCCACCGGGCTGCTGGTTGCGGCCCAGATGGCAGCCCAGGCCCGCGACCTGCCGGCGGCGACGCGCCTCGCCGAGGCGGCGGTCGCCGCCGACGGCGCCGGCGAGGAGGCGTTCCTGCTGCTCGGCCGGCTGCTGCGGCAGCGGCGCGACCATGCCGCCGCCGCGGCCGTCGCCGAGCGCGCCGCCCGGCTCGGCTTCGGCGGTGACAAGCTGCGCCTCGCGCGGGCGGAGGCGCTGCTGCGCTCCGGCCGGCCGCAGGAGGCGCTGGACGCGCTGGCGCCGCTCCTGGCGGAGCAGCCCGGCCTGTCGCCGGCGCGCGTGATCGAGAACGACGCGCTCCAGCAGCTGAAGGACCCGGTGCGCGAGGAGGCGGCGGTCCGGGCCTGGATCGCGGCCGATCCGGCGACGGATACCGGCCATCTCCGGCTGGTCAACCTGCTCGTCAACAGCGACCGGGCGGCCGAGGCGGCGCCGATCCTCTTCCGTCTCCTGCGCGAGCATCCGGACGACGGGCGCTACCACACCCTGACGGCGATGGTCCTGCATGCGCTGGGCAAGGAGCGCCGCGGCCTGCCGCTCGCCCAGCGCGCGGTCGAGCTGCTGCCGGATTCGGTCGAGGCACAGATGGCGCTGGCGACCATTCTCAACCGCCTGTCGCGCTACGAGGAGGCGGAAATCCCCGCCCGCCGCGCCGTCGAACTGGCGCCCGACCTCGTCACCACCCGCAGCATGCTGGCGCTGTCGCTGCAGCGGCAGAACCGCTTCGTCGAGGCGGAGTCGGCCTCGCTGCACGCGGTCGCGCTGAAGCCGGACGACGCCGACGCCGTCGCCAACCTGGCGACGCTGCAGTGGATGCTGGAGCGCTACGAGGAATCGCTGGTCACCTTCGACCGGGCGCTGGCGCTCCGTCCCGACGACGCCGAAATCCACTTCAACCGCGGCATGAGCCACCTCGCGCTCGGCGACTTCCCGCGCGCCTGGGCCGACATCGGCTGGCGGTGGAAGCGCCGCAAGTCGAAGTGGCGGCCGTTCCCGCAGCCCTGGTGGGACGGCGGGCCGCTCGCCGGCCGTATCGTCGTCTGGGGGGACCAGGGCGTCGGCGACGAGGTGCTGGCGGCCGGGCTGCTGCCGGACCTGGTGCGGGCAGTGCCGGCCGGCGTCGCGCTGGAGTGCGAGCCGCGGCTCGTCCCGCTCATCCGCCGGTCGATGCCGGCGATCGACGTCCATGGCCGCGTCGATCCGATCGCCCCGCCGCTGCTCGCGCCCGACATCGTCGCCCAGGTGCCGGCGGTCGACCTCGCCAACCACCTGCGGCGCGACGCCGCGTCGTTCCGTCCCCATGCCGGCTATCTCGTGCCGGACCCGGGCATGGTGGCACGCCTGCGGGCCCGGTACCGCGAGGCGGCGGGCGGCGGGCCGGTGATCGGCATCTCGTGGCGCAGCACCAACCCGCGCTTCGGCGTCCGCAAGACCTTCGAACTGCCGGGCTGGGCACCCATCCTGGCGGCGCCCGGGGCCGTGTTCGTGAGCCTCCAGTACGGCGACGTGGCGGCCGAGACGGCGGCGGCCGCGACCGCGACCGGGGCCCGTATTCTGGCCGACCCCGAGGTCGATTCGCTGGTCGATCTCGATCTCTATGCGGCCCAGGTCGCCGCCATGGACCTGGTCGTCACCGTCAGCAACACGGCCGCCCACGTCGCCGGCGCGGTGGGCGCACCGACCTGGCTCATGCTCCCCCGGGGAAACGGCTTGCTCTGGTACTGGCTGTTGTGCCAGGGAGAGCATTGCCCCTGGTATCCGTCGATTCGAGTGTTCCGGCAGGAGCGGGTGGGCGACTGGTCCGGCATGGTCGAGCGCCTCGGACGGATGCTGGCAGAGCGCGGCGTGGCGCCGGCCGGCCGCTGATTGCGGTCGATGCGACCGGCTCCATTGTAGTATTTGTGCCCTGGCGACGGCGCCGGGGCAGATAGAAGGTTCGATGAGCCAACAGCTGAATTCCGTGCGGGCCCTCCTGCGCGCGTGCCGACCCGAGTTGGTCACCGTCGGCATCATCACGTTCTTCATCAACATGCTGATGCTGACGCTGCCGCTCTACACGCTGCAGATGTTCTCGCGCGTGTTCGCCAGCGGCAGCATGTCGACCCTGGCGCTCCTCACCGTCATCGCGGCCTTCGCGATGATCGTCATGGGCGTCCTCTACTTCGTCCGCTCCCGCGTCACCAACGAGATGAGCAACAAGATCGACGCGATGCTGGGTGAGAACCTGCTGCGCCTGTCGATCAAGAACGGCCTTCTCAACAACGCCTCGCGGGATGCCCAGGGCCTGCGCGACCTGGCCCAGGTCCGCAACTTCCTCGCCGGCGGCGAACTGCCGAACCTCTTCGACACCCCCTGGGTGCCGATGTACCTCTTCATCATCTGGATCTTCGACCCGCTGCTCGGCTACGTCGCGATCGCCGGCGCGGTGGTGATGATCGCCTTCGCCATTGCCAACGAGGTGCTCTCCCGGCGCCCCTTGCGCATCTACAACACCGCCAGCGTGCTCGCCACGCAGGAGGCGGAGTCGATGGTCAAGAACGCCGAGGCCATCGAGTCGATGGGCATGATGAAGGGCGTCGTGCGGCAGTGGCGCAAGATGCAGAGCGTCGTCCTGTCGTCCAACAGCCGCTCGAACCGCATCAGCACCCTCATCAGCACCTCCTCGCGCACCGTCCGGCTCCTGGTGCAGATCGCGGTCACCGCGGTCGGCGCCTACCAGGTGGTGAACCATTCCATCAGCCCCGGCGCCTTCGTCGTCGCCAACATCCTGATGGCGCGCGCGCTGGCGCCGGTCGACGCCGCGATCAGCACCTGGCGCAGCGTCGTCGCCTTCATGTCGGCCGCCCGCCGGCTCGACGCGCTGATGCAGGATCTCCCCAAGATGCAGTCGGCGACGATGGCCCTGCCGGCGCCGAAGGGACGGATGGCCGTCGACCGCCTCGTCTTCCGGCATCGCGTCGCGGGCGGCCTCGCCCCGGCGATCCTGAAGGGCGTCAGCTTCGCGATCGAACCGGGCGAGGCGCTCGGCATCGTCGGGCCCAGCGGGTCGGGCAAGTCGACCCTCGTCAAGTGCATGGTCGGCGTCTGGCGGCCCTTCAGCGGCACCGTGCGGCTGGACGGCGCCGACGTGGCGCAGTGGGATTCCGAGGATCTCGGCCAGTATGTCGGCTACCTGCCGCAGGACGTCGAGCTGTTCAACTCCTCGATCCGCGACAACATCAGCCGCTTCCAGGACGCCGACCCGAAGGACATCGTGGCCGCCGCGCAGCTTGCCGGCGTGCACGACCTGATCCTGCGCATGCCGAACGGCTACGAGACGAGGATCGGCACCGGCCACTACATCCTGTCCGGCGGGCAGCGGCAGCGCATCGGGCTGGCGCGCGCCCTCTTCGGCAATCCGCGGCTGCTCGTCCTCGACGAACCCAACGCCAATCTCGACACCGAGGGCGAGGCGGCGCTGCGCCAGGCGCTCGTGCACTGCAAGCAGCGGGGCGTCACCGTGATCGTCATCGCGCACCGGCCCAGCATCCTCTCCAACGTCGACAAGATGCTGTTCATGCGTGACGGCCAGGTCGAACTGTTCGGCCCGCCGGCCGAGGTCATGGCCCGCCTGTCGCCGCCGGGCGGCGGTGGCGGCGGCGGGCGGCCGCGCGTGGTCGCGGCCCAGGGCGGCGGCGTGCCGGCCGAGCGCCGCGGCGGCGGTGGCGGCGGTGGTGGTGGTGGCGGGGCGGCCCCGACCGGAGAGGTGGCGACGCCATGAGCGATCTCAGCAACCAGGGCGTGTCGACCAACCTGCCCGCCAAGAAGAACGAGACTGCGGTCACCGAGGCCCTGATCGCCGACGGCGCGGTGGCGCCGGAGGAGGAGGAGAACCTCTACAACCTGCAGGCCATCCGGCGCTCGATCCGGCGCTGGACGATGATCGGCATCTTCACGATCGTGATGTTCTTCGGCGGCTTCGTCGGCTGGGCGGCGGTGGCGCCGCTCGACAGCGCATCGGTGGCGCCGGGTTCCGTCGGCGTATTCATCAACCGCCAGTCCGTCCAGCATCTCGAGGGCGGCATCGTGCGCGACCTCAAGGCGCGCGACGGCGACATCGTGAAGCAGGGCGACGTCGTCGTCGTCCTCGACGACACCCAGGCGCGCGCCAACCTGCAGATCAACCGCAAGCGCTACATCGCCCTGCAGGCGGCCGAGGCGCGGCTGCTCGCCGAGCGCGACATGAAGGACGCGATCTCCTTCCCGGCCGAACTCCTGGACGCGGCCACCGCGGATCCGGAGACCAAGGAGATCCTGCAGTCGCAGCTCAACGTCTTCGAGGCCCGCAAGGCGTCGACCAAGGGCCAGGAGAGCATCCTGCGCCAGCGCATCGTCCAGTCGAAGGAACAGATCGGCGGGTTCGAGGCGCAGCAGCGCGCGCGCGCCGACCAGATCCGCCTCATCAACGAGGAGGTGGCGACCGTCCAGAAGCTGCTCGAGACCGGCAATGCGCTGAAGCCGCGCCTGCTGGCGCTCCAGCGCGCGCGGTCGGAGCTCGAGGGGCAGCGCGGCGACCTCGTCGCCAACATCGCCCGCGTCCGCCAGGTGATCGGCGAGGCCGAGTTGCAGATCCTCAACATCAACACCGAGCTGCAGCGCCAGGTGACCCAGGAGCTGCGCGACACCCAGTCCCAGCTCCTCGACACGGCCGAGCGCATCCGCGTCGCCGAGGACGTGCTGCGGCGGACCGAGGTGCGGGCGCCGGTCGACGGCGAGATCGTCAACCTCAAGTACTTCACCGTCGGCGCGGTCGTCCGCCCGGGCGACGTCATCATGGAGATCGTGCCGACCAACGACGTCCGCATCATCGACGTGCGGGTGAACCCCAACGACATCGACACGGTCCGCGTCGGCGCCACCGCGCGGGTGCGCCTCACTGCCTTCAACCAGCGCGAGACGCCGCAGATCGACGGCAAGGTGATCCAGGTCTCGGCCGATTCCATCGTCGACCCGCAGACCGGGCTCGCGACCTATCGCGCCCGCATCGCGGTGCCGGTCGAGGCGCTGCGGGCGGCCGATCTCGACCCCTCGCAGCTCCTGCCCGGGATGCCGGCGATGGCGATGATCTGGACCGGGCAGCGGACGGCGCTCGAATATTTCCTGCAGCCGTTCCTGACGGCGATGCGCACCGCCTTCCGCGAGGACTGATCCCGTCCGCGAGGACTGGGCAGCGTCGCGGGCGGCCGAACGGAAAAGGGCCCCGCCGGATCGGCGGGGCCCTTCGTCCGTCCGGCGGTGCGGTTCAGAGCCCGGTCGGGGGCCGCTCTCCGGGCGGGACGCGTCCGGCGGCGAGGTCGCGGATCAGGGAGATCTGGCGCGCCATGCAGTGCTTGAGCTGGTAGGAATCGAGCACCGTCTGGCGGGCGTTGCGGCGGATGCGGGCCATCCCGTCCGGGTGATCCAGCACCTCCTCGACGCGTTCGGCGATCTCGGCATCGTCGAAGAAGTCGGCGAGCAGGCCGTTCTCGCGGTCGATCATGACCTCCTGGACCGGCGGGGTGCGCGAGCCGACGATGACGCAGCCCGTCGACATCGCCTCCAGGAACGACCACGAGAGGACGAAGGGATAGGTCAGGTAGACGTGACAGCTCGAGACCTGCAGGACCTTGAGGAAGGTCGGGTAGGGCACCTGTCCCAGGAAATGCACCCGGTCGGGGTCGATCGTGACCTGCTTCAGCAACTCTTCGCGGTAGGTCTTCTTGTCGGGCAGCGGCGATCCGTAGCTCACCCCGTCGCCGCCGACGACCACGAACTGGGCGTTCGGCCGCGACCGGCAGAGGCGCTCCAGGACCTTCATGTAGACGGGAAAGCCGCGGTAGGGCTCGAGGTTGCGCGAGACGTAGGTGACGATCTCCTGGCCCTTCTGCAGCACCTTGCCGTTGGGCAGCTTGAGTTCGGCGGCGTCGACCGGCGCGCACACTTCGGCGTTGATGCCGTCATGGATGACGGAGATCTTGGACCGGAACTCCGCCGGGTTCTGCGACCATTGCCAGCGCGTCGGCGAGATCGCCCAGTCGCAGGCGGCGAGGCTGAGGAGGTTGTTGGCATTCTTCGCCCGGATGCGGCAGACGCGGTCGAGGTCGAACTTCTGGCCGGGCTCGAAATGGACGTCGGCGCCGAAGGCGTTGTAGTAGAACTCCGTATAGTTCAGCAGCTTGCTGTCGGGGAACACGTCCTTGATGAAGAGCCCTTCGCCCCAGCCGGGGTGGCAGAAGACGACGTCGGGCGTGAATCCCTTGGCCTTCACGGAAACGGCGGCCCGCGCCGCCGCCTGGCCGTAGAGGACCTGCTCCTCGAACGGCTTGACGTAGGGATGGATCTTCTCGGTCGCCTGCCGCGCCAGCTTGTACTCGGCCTTGGTCACCCCCGGCAGGTTCGGCTTCCCCTCCTTGGTGATGTACCAGACCTCGTTCTGCCGGTCGGCGGCCAGCCGCGGAGCCAGGTACTTGAACTGGGCCGGACAATTCTGGTGGATGAACAGGATGCGCATCGGCGGTCACGATCGGCATGAGGAAGGGTACGGCCCGGCGGCGGTCGCCGGGTCGCCGGCCGCCGGACGCGGCCAATTCGGGTTCGGGGCGGAAGCGGGAGTCTCCGGATGGCGGTGAAGATCCGTTTTACGCCGTTCCCCCCGGCACCGAGGCGCCGGCGGGTTCTGTTCACGATTGCGCATTACTACGCGGCGTCCCGCGACGGCAAGTACGGTTCGACCCGGGCCTCGGCGCGCGATGCGCGACGGCAGGCGCTGGCACGCACCATCGCCAGCCTGCACGAGACGGTCGCCCAGCCCCAGTCGCTGGTCCACGGGCCGGTGCACGGCTTCCTCGCCGCCAACGACGAGGATTCGACCGCGGTCGAGGTCGTCGTCTGCACCACCGGGGACGACCATCTCGTCGACGAGCTCGACCTGCCGCCCGGCGCCTTTCGCCACCACCGGACCCGGGCCGAGCCGCGCCTGCTCGGCTACGAGTGCCATGCGGTGCTGCGCGACGCCGCCGCCGAGCATGACTGGTTCTGCTACCTCGAGGACGACATCGCGATCGAGGACCCGCTCTTCTTCGGCAAGCTCGACTGGTTCGCCGGCTGGGCCGGACCCGACGCCGTGCTCCAGCCGAACCGCTTCGAGACCAGCGAGAACCCGCCGGTCCGCCGCCTCTATATCGACGGCGAGCCGGTGTCGCCCGGCAAGGTCGGCTTCGTGCCGGACCGCAGCGAGGCGCCCTGGATCGCGGCCGAGACGCTGGGCCGACGCATGTGGTTCGGGCGCGTCGTCAACGCCCATTCCGGCTGCTTCTTCCTGACCGCCGGGCAGATGCGGGCCTGGGCGGCCAAGCCCGACTTCCTCGACCGGGCGACGTCCTTCGTCGGCCCGCTCGAGAGCGCGGCGACCCTGCACCTGCTGCGGCATTTCCGGGTCTACAAGCCGGGCCGCGGCAATGCCGCCTTCCTCGAGGTGCGCCACCTCCACCGGCGCTACCTGGACACGATGCTGGTCTTCGTCTGAGCGCCATGGCCGACGCCAGCCTGGTCGCGCTGAAGCGCGCGGCGGCGGCCGCCGCCCGGGCGGGCGACCATGCCGCGGCGGCGGCGCTCTTCCTCGAACTCGAAGCGGCGGACCCGGCCCTCTGGTCGGCCCCCTACAATGCCGGGCTGCTGCTGCTGCATCTGGGCCGCACGGCGGAGGCCGCGGCCGCCCTGCGCCGGGCGGTGCGGCTGGCGCCGGAGCGGGCCGAACCCCATGCCGACCTCGCCCTGGCGCTGCTCGGGCTGGGCCAGGAGGAGGAGGGGTGGGCGGAGTATCGGTGGCGCCGCGAGGCGCCGCGGCTGCCCGCCGACCGGCCGCCCCGGCCGCTGCCGGCGGCCCTGGCGGGTCGCTCCCTGGTGCTGCTCAACGAGCAGGGAATCGGCGACGCGCTCTTCTTCCTGCGCTATGCGGCGCTGCTGCGGGACCGCGGCGCGCGGCTCTTCCACGAGCCCTTCGCCAAGCTCGCCGGCATCCTCGGGCGGGTGCCGTGGCTGGAGCCGCTGCCGCGGACGCCGCCGGCCGAGCGGGTTCCGCTGGGCGACCTGCCGTTCCTGACCGGCGCCCCGGCCCCGCCACCGCTGCCGCTGGCCGCGCTGCCGGAGGCGACCGCCGCCGTCGCCCGCGGCCTCGCTGCCCTCGGGCCGCCGCCCTATCTCGGCGTCACCTGGCATGCCGGCGTCCCCGGTGGCGCCAACCTCGTCAAGGACGTGCCGCCGGCACTGCTCGGCCGGGCGGTCCGCGGCTGGCCCGGCACCGTCATCCTGCTGCAGCGGGTCCAGCCCGCCGGCTCGGCGGCCGAGTTCCGCGCGGGCCTCGGGCGCGATGCCGCCGACCTCTCGGCGCTCTCGGAGCGGCCGGAGACGCTGCTCGCCCTGCTCGGAACGCTCGACGCCTATGTCGGCGTCAGCAACACCAACGTCCATCTGCGGGCCGGGCTCGGCCGGCCCTGCGACGTCGTGGTGCCGTGGCCGCCGGAGTACCGCTGGCGGGCGGGGGCCGAGCGCTCGCCCTGGTTTCCGGACTGCCCGCTCTACCGCCAGGCGCCGGACGGCACCTGGGACGCGGCGATGTCGGCGCTCGCCCTGGCCGTCATCGCCCGGGCCGTCAGTCCCGGCGGCGCATGAACCAGGGCCGGCGCTGCTGGTAGCGGATGCGCTCGATCTCCTCGCGCGTGCGTCCGAGCTCGGCGGTCGCCGCATTGAGCGCCGTCCACAGCCCCTGCAGCCAGTCGTTCATCGAGCCCTGCAGCGACTGCGAATAGGCCGCCAGGCGCTCGGTCTCGCCGGAGAGACGGCCCAGTTCCGGCACCGCCTCCTCCAGGCGGCGCTCGATCCCGGCGACGCGCTGCTCCACCGCCTGGACGCTGCCCTCGACCGCGCCGAGCCGCCGGTCGACGGTGTCGAAGCGGCCGTCCATGGCGTCGAGGCGTCGCCGCATCACATCGAGGTCGCGGGTGGTGGTGTCGAAATAGCGCGGCGTCGTCGCCGGATTGTCGACATGATCCTGGCCGACCCAGTCCGACAGCGGCCGGCGCGTCTCGACGGGCGGCAGGAAGCGGTTCTCGAAGATGCCGGGCAGCGGCACCGCCCTGAGCGGCCGCACCTCGCCCTTGCGCGCGATGAAGGTCTCGCGGTCGCCATAGCTGAGGATGGCGGGATAGAGGCACTCGGTGACGGCGGCGAAGCCCGAGCGGACGAGGGCGTTGACCAGCGACGGCTTGGCCATCCAGAAGGAGTAGGCGTTGTCGAGGGAGGCCCATTCCCGCTTCTCGCGCACGGCCGCGTCGGCCTCGTCCTCGTGCTCGCGGCGGCTGATCCCGAAATACTCCTCGCCGCCGTATTCGAAGCGCTCGGCGATGGTCTGGGCGTAATGCGTCTCGACGATGGCGAGGTCGTCGCACATGCCCGCCATGTTCTCGAACACCCGGAAGATATCGGGCGCGTCGAGATGGTAGAGCAGCCCGCAGTTGAGGATGACGTCGAACCGGCCGTAGCGCGCCTCCGTCGCCTCGCGCGCATCGCCCTGCTCGAAGCGCACCCGGCCGAGGCCGAGCGCCTCGGCGGCGAAGCGGGCGCGGGCCAGCGGCGCCGCCCGTCCCTCGACGCCGACGACCTCGGCGCCGTGCAGGCCGAACTCGATCGCATAGAGCCCCTCGCTGCAGCCGAGATCGAGGATGCGCAACCGGTCGAGCGGCTTGCGGGCGATCGCGCCGACGAGATCGAGCAGGTGCTTGGCCGTGTTCTCCGCGCCGACCACCCGCTCGGCGATGGTGTAGACGCCGTGGCCGAGATGGATGTTGTGCCCGACCCAGGGGCCGTGCTCGGCGGCGACGGCGTCGCGGCGGCGGATCAGTTCGTCTCGGTTCATGCGGGGCTGCTCCGGGTGGCGGGGGCGGGGCCGACCGCGTAGTCCGTGATGGCGACGTTGGCGGCGATCGAGATCCGCTCGCCGGCGGCGAAGAAGGGGTGGACGGCGTGCTCGAGCCAGGCCGGGAACAGCACCATCAGCCCCGCCTCGGCCGCCAGCGTCAGGGCGGCGCCGAAGGCGAAGCCCGGCGCCGCGGCGAGGGCGGCGGCCGGTCGCGGGTCGCGCAGTTCGAGCCGGCCGGCCATCGGGCGGGCGGGATCGGCCGGCGGGGCCGAGACATAATAGACGACCGCCCAGTGGTTGCCCGGGTGGGTATGGGTCTCGTTGTAGTGGCCGGCGTGGCTGACGTTGGCCCAGGCCTGGGCGGTGAAGGACAGGCGGAACTCCTCGGCGCCGGCGCGGCGGGCCGGCAGGCGCTGGACCGTGCGCACCGCCTGCTCCAGCCAGCGCCGGTAGGTCTCGACCTCGGGGCCGCCCCAGGTGAGGAGGTCGGGGCGGGACTGCCAGCCGCCGGCGTTGCTGCGGGCGACGCCCGGCTCGCGCGCCGCCCGCTCCAGGATGACCCGGCGCAGCCCCGCGTTGACGGCGGCGGCGCCGTCCGGCCGGAGGGTGACGATCGGCGTCCCGAAGAAGAGGGAGCAGTCGCGGTCGAGGGCGATGTCGATAGTCATCGTCGGGAAGCCGCCGGGCGAGGGATGGGCGAGGGCGCCTTGTAGCAGCGCCGGCCCGCCGCCTCAACGCGGGTCACGCGGCGGGCAGCAGGGCGAACAGCGCCACGGCGGCGGCGTTGGAGACGTTGAGGCTGCCGATCGGCGCCCGCGTCGGCAGGCGCACCAGCCGGTCGCAGCGCTCCCGCGTCAGGCGGCGCAGCCCGTCGCCCTCGGCGCCGAGGGCGATCGCGATCCGCTCCGCCGGCCGGCCCGGCACCAGCGCCGTCTCGCCCTCCTCGGCGAGGCCGATGCAGAGGAACCCGGCCTCCTGCAGCTCGGCGATGGTCCGCGCCAGATTGACGACGCGCACCAGCGGCACCACCTCCACCGCCCCGGAGGCGGTCTTGGCGAGCGTCCCGGTGACCGGCGGGGCGTGCCGGTCGGGCAGGATGACCGCGGCCGCACCGAAGGCCGCGGCCGAGCGCAGGACCGCGCCGATGTTGTGCGGGTCGGTGACCTGGTCGAGCAGCACGAGCGTCGCCGGCGCGTCCGCGGGCAAGGCATCGAGCAGCCGGTCGAGGTCGACCGGGGGCAGCGGGTCGGCCAGGAGCGCCACCCCCTGGTGGACGCTGCCCGGCGGCAGCAGCCGGTCGAGGGCGGCGCGCTCGACGGTCTCGGTCCGCGGCCGGCGAGCCTCGGGCAGGGCGGCGAGCGCGGCGGCGAGGGCGGCTGCCGAATCGGGCGTCGTGAGCAGGCGCCGGCAGGTCCGTGCCGGGTTGGCGAGCGCGGCCGCGACCGGGTGGTGCCCCCAGAGCCAGCCCTGGGCGGAGGCGCCGGGCGGCGGCTGGGTGCGACGCCGGTCGGGCGGCCGGGCGCCCTCGGGACGGCCGGACGGCGGTTTTCCCGCCGGATTCGGGCGCTTCGGCTTCATCGGGCGCGGGGGCGAGCGAAGGCGATCAGGGGCATGGCTTTTGACGTTGACAAGAGAACGGAAATTCCCATAGTTCCGCCTTCCGTCGCGGCGGGGGAGCGATCCCCCGACGGCGGAGGGGTGGCCGAGCGGTCAATGGCAGCAGACTGTAAATCTGCCGACTTCACGTCTACGTAGGTTCGAATCCTACCCCCTCCACCACGCGGCGGCAAAGGCGCATCGCGGTCGACGAAGGCGCGGGTGTAGCTCAATGGTAGAGCTCCAGCCTTCCAAGCTGGCTACGTGGGTTCGATTCCCATCACCCGCTCCAGCCTGTCGACGGCTGCGCCCGTTCGAGCGAGTGACGACTGCAGCAGGCCCCGCCGGGCGTACGAAGGAACCAGGCACCGATGTCCAAGGCGAAATTTCAGCGGAATAAGCCGCACTGCAACATTGGGACGATTG
>NZ_JAYSFE010000125.1:0-12796 GCF_041913585.1 Allostella sp. | reverse complement strand
ACGCGAAGCTGGGGTTCGAGCTGTTCGGCGAGATCGAGGACTTTCCGCCCCCGCACCGCCGGCTCTTCCTGAAGAAGCGCCTGTAGCGGGCCGGGACGCCACCGACCTGGGAGACGAACCATGCCGCATCTCGAACGCCGCCCGTGGGTCCCGGAGCCTTGCGAGGCGCTCGTCCAGCGCCTCGCCGCCGGGGTGGCGGCACCGTCGGCCGCCGTGGCGGACCGGGTCGAGGCGCTGATCCGGCGCAACGCCCCGATCCACGACGACGAGTGCGTCAACCTCCACCCGGCGGCCAACGTCATGAACCCGCGGGCCGAGGCCGCACTCGCCCGCGGCCTCGGCAGCCGGCCGTCGCTGGGATATCCTGGCGACAAGTACGAGATGGGGCTGGAGGCGATCGAGGAGATCGAGGTCATCGCGGCCGAATTGGCGGCCGAGATCTTCCAGGCGCGCTTCGCCGAGATCCGCGTCGGCTCCGGCGCGCTCGCCAACCTCTACGGCTTCATGGCGCTGGCGCGGCCGGGCGACGCCATCATCGCGCCGCCGCCGGCCATCGGCGGCCACGTCACCCACCACGCGGCCGGTTGCGCCGGGCTCTACGGCCTCACGACGCACGCGATGCCGATCGATGCCGGCCGCTATACCGTCGACCTCGCGGGCCTCCGCGACCTCGCCCGGACGGTGCGGCCGAAGATCATCACCGTCGGCGGCAGCCTCAACCTCGTGCCCCATCCGGTCGCCGAAATCCGCGCCATCGCCGACGCGGTCGGCGCCCACGTCCTCTTCGACGCCGCCCACCAGTGCGGCCTGATCGCCGGCGGCGCCTGGCCGAACCCGCTCGCCGCCGGCGCCCACCTGATGACGATGAGCACCTACAAGAGCCTGGGCGGGCCGGCCGGCGGCCTCGTCGTCACCAGCGACCCAGCCATCGCCGAGCGCCTCGACCGCATCGCCTTTCCCGGCATGACCGCCAATTTCGACGCCGCCAAGGCCGCCGCCCTGGCGATCACGCTGCTCGACTGGCGCGACCACGGCCGGGCCTACGCCGCGGCGATGGTCGAACTCGCAGCGGCGCTCGCCGAGGCGCTCCGCCGCGAGGGTCTGCCGGTCTTCGCGGCGGACGGCGGCGGCACCCGCAGCCATCAGTTCGCCCTCGAGGCGGCCGCCTTCGGCGGCGGCCAGGCGGCATCGAAGACCCTGCGGGAGGCCGGCTTCCTCGCCTCCGGCATCGGCCTGCCGGTCGCCCCGGTGCCGGGCGATCTCAACGGCCTGCGGCTCGGCACGCCCGAGCTCGTCCGCCGCGGCGTGACCCCGGCCGACGCGCCTCGCCTCGCCCGGCTCGTCGCCGAGGCCCTGCGCGCGAACGACCCCGCGGCGGTGGCGCCGCGCACGGCCGCCCTGCGGCGGACCTTCACCGGCGTCCGCTACGTCAACGCATAGACGGCGCCCGCCTTCCTGTCCCGGCACCTGCGCCCTATCTCCCTGGCGATGACGAGGAGGGGAGGCCGGGTGCGGCGGAACGGCGGGGCGGGCGGGCTGATCGGGCTCCTGGCGCTGGCGCTGGGGCTCTTCGGATGCACGGCGCTGGCGCCGCCGGAGACGACGGTGGCGGCGCGGCTGGCCGCCCTGCCGGCGCGCGGGCTGGCACTGGAGCGGCCGGTGGCGATCCGCTGGAACGACCATCTCGTGCCCTGGATCGAGGCGGAGACGGACGGCGACCTCGCCTTCGCGCTGGGGCTGGTCCACGGGCACCTGCGGGGCGCGCAGATCCAGCTCCTGCGCCTCGTCGCGCGCGGGCGGCTGTCGGAGGTGGCGGGACCCTTCACCACCGACATCGACCATTCGCTGCGCATCCTCGACTTCGGCCGCGCGGCGCCCGAGGTGGTGCGGCGCTGGCCCGAGGAGACGCGGACCTTCGTCGCGCGCTTCGTCGACGGCCTCAACCATTCCGTCCGCCACGGCCCGCGGCCGCCGGAGGCGGGGCTGCTCGGCCTCGACCGCGAGCCCTTCACCGCCGAGGACCTGGTGGCGATCGGCCGGCTGGCCGGCACCGACATCAACTGGCTCGCCTATTTCTCGCTGCTGGCCGAGCGCGGGCGGCCCGATTTCGCCCGCCTCTGGCAGCGCACGCTCCAGGCCGGCGCCGGCCAGTCGCGCCTGGAGGGCGGCGGCCAGGCGGCGCTGCTGGGCGACATCCTCTCGGGCGCCAGCCGGTCGGGCAGCAACAGCATGGCGGTCGCGGCCCGGCGGTCGGCGACGGGCGGCGCCCTGATGGCGAACGACCCGCATCTCGGCCTCAACCTGCCCAACCTGTGGCTCGTCGCCGGCCTGCGCGCGCCGTCGTTCCACGCCGTCGGCATGATGGTGCCGGGCCTGCCCTTCCTCGCCATCGGCCGCAGCCCCAACATCGCCTGGGGCGGCACCAACCTGCGCGCCGCCGCCTCCGACCTCTTCGACGTCGCGGCCCTGCCGGCGACCGAGGTCCGGACGACCGAGGTCCGGATCGCCCGCCGGCTGTGGCCGGACGCGACGCGGACGGTGCGGACCACGCCCTTCGGCCCGATCGTCACCGACAGCCCGCTGGTGCCGGAGCAGCCCGGTCCGCTGGCGCTGCGCTGGGTCGGCCACGAACCGACCGACGAGATCACCGCGCTGCTCCGCGCGGCCCGCGCCCGCGACGTCGCGGAGTTCCGCGACGCCTTCGCCGGCTTCGGCGTCTCGCCGCAGAACATGCTGGTCGCCGACCGCGCGGGCAGCATCGCCCATCTCTATGCCGCCACCCTGCCCGACCGGCCGGGCCCGCCGCCGGACGGGCCGGTGCTGGATGCGGCCGACCCGGCCGCCACCCGCCCCTGGGTACGGCTGCGCGACGCGCGCGACCTGCCGTTCACCCGCGATCCCGAGGACGGCGTGCTCGCCTCGGCCAACGACCGGCCGCCGCCCGAGGCCGGCACGCTCGGCTGGTTCTTCTCCGACGACGACCGGGTGCGGCGGCTCCGCGTCCGCCTCGCGGCGGTGCCGAGGCTGGCGCCGGCCGACCTCGCCCTGATCCAGGCGGACACGCGCTCCGAGAAGGCGGCGGCACTCGCCGCCCGGCTGCTCGACCGTATCGACCGCCTGCCGGGCGGCCCGCCGGAGCCGGCCTTCCTGGCGCCCTTGCGCGGCTGGGACGGCGACTATCGCGCCGAGGCGCGCGCCCCCGTCGTCTTCGAGTTCCTGCTCGCCCGCCTCGTCCCGGCGGTCCGCGCGGCCGGCGGCCGGGAGGCGAACGGCAACCCGCGCGGCCCGGAGTCCGGCTGGAACTTCCTGACGGCGTTCGCCCTCGCCGACCTCGACGCCCTGCCGGCGGAGCGCTCGGGCCCGCTCCTGCGTGCGGCCGTCGCGGCGGCGGCCCAGGCGGCCGCCCCCTACCCCGCCTGGGGCGACGTCCACCGGCTCCGCGCCGCCCACTGGCTGGTCAACCTGCCCGTGGTCGGCGGGCGCTTCGTCGCCGGGCGCTGGCCGGTCGGCGGCTCGCGCGAGACGCCGATGAAGACCAGCCACGGCCTGGTCGACGGACCGCACGACGCGACCTTCGGGTCGATGGCGCGCCACGTCTCCGACATGGCCGACCCCGACGCCAACTGGTTCACCCTCTTCGGCGGGCAGGACGGCTGGCTCGGCAGCCCGGCCTATGCCGACCAGATCGCCCTGTGGCGCACGGGGCGCGCGATCCGGGTGCCGCTCCAGGCGGCCACCGTGGCGGCGGAGTTCCCGCACCGCACCCGCCTGGAGCCTGCCTTGCGGGCGGCCGCCCCGGGGATATAGAAAGGCCCGGCCATGGCCAAGGACCCGACCCCGACCCCCACCCCGCCGGCCGACGCCGACGTCGCCCGCCTCAGCTTCGAGGAAGCGCTCGCCGAACTGGAGAAGATCGTCCGCCAGCTCGAGGGCGGCCAGGGCGGCCTGGAGCAGGCGATCGACGCCTACCAGCGCGGCGTCCTGCTGAAGCGCCATTGCGAGCGCAAGCTGGCGGAGGCGCAGGCGAAGATCGAGCAGATCGCGATCGGCCCGGACGGGACCGTGACCGCGGAGCCGATGAAGCTTGCTTGAGCCGCTGCTGCAGGAGCCGTCGCTCGACGGTGCGCTGAAGACGGTCGGCGCCGCCGTCGACGCGATGCTGGACCGGCTGCTGCCGGCGACGCCGGGCCCGGAGGCGCCGGTCGTCGAGGCGATGCGCTACGCCGCGCTCGGCGGCGGCAAGCGGCTGCGCCCGTTCCTTGCCGTCGTCTCGGCCCACCAGTTCACCGTCGGCCGCATCCCGGCGCTCCGGGTCGCCGCCGCCATCGAGATGATCCACGCCTATTCGCTGGTTCATGACGACCTGCCGGCGATGGACGATTCCGACCTCCGCCGCGGCCGGCCGGCGGTCCACAAGGCGTTCGACGAGGCGACGGCGATCCTCGCCGGCGACGGGCTGCTGACCCGTGCCTTCGGGGTGCTGGCCGAGGAGGCGACCCATTCCGACCCGGCGGTGCGCTGCGAACTGGTGCGCTGGGCGGCCGAGGCGGCCGGCAGCCAGGGCATGGTCGGCGGCCAGATGATCGACCTCCTGGCCGAGAAGCAGACGCTCGACATCGGCGCCATCACCCGGCTCCAGCGCATGAAGACGGGCGAGATGATCGCCTTCGCCTGCGAGGCGGGCGCGATCCTCGGCAAGGCGGCGGCCGAGCCGCGACTGGCGCTCAAGGCCTATGCCCACGATCTCGGCCTCGCCTTCCAGATCGTCGACGACCTGCTCGACGCCGAGGGTAGCGAGGCGGAGACCGGCAAGAACGTCGGCCGCGATGCGGAACGCGGCAAGGCGACGTTCGTTTCGATCCTCGGCGCCGCGCGCGCGCGGGCGCAGGCGGCGATGCTCTCCGACCAGGCGATCCGCCATCTCGAGCCGTTCGACGACCGCGCCCGCCTGCTGCGCGAGGTCGCCCGCTTCGTCCTCGAGCGGCGGTCCTGACGGGGTTGCCCCCCGGGACCGGGGGGCGCATTGTTCGCCTTTGGGAAACCGCATCTTGAACACGCACAGCAAGACCCCCCTGCTCGACGCCGTCCATGTCCCGGCCGACCTGCGTCGCCTGCCGGAATCGGCGCTGCGCCAGCTCGCCGACGAGTTGCGCCAGGAGACGATCGAGGCGGTGTCGATCACCGGCGGGCATCTCGGCGCCGGGCTCGGCGTGGTCGAGCTGACGGTCGCCATCCACTATCTCTTCGACACGCCGCGCGACCGGCTGATCTGGGACGTCGGCCACCAGGCCTACCCGCACAAGATCCTGACCGGCCGGCGCGACCGCATCCGCACGCTGCGCCAGGGCGGCGGCCTCTCCGGCTTCACCCGCCGCAGCGAGAGCGAGTACGACCCGTTCGGCGCCGCCCACAGCTCGACCTCGATCTCGGCCGGCCTCGGCATGGCGGTCGCCCGCGACCTCAAGGGGGAGGACCGCCGGGTGGTCGCCGTCATCGGCGACGGCGCGATGAGCGCCGGCATGGCCTACGAGGCGCTCAACAACGCCGGCTCGTCCAAGTCGCGCCTCGTCGTCATCCTCAACGACAACGACATGTCGATCGCGCCGCCGGCCGGCGCCATGAGCGCCTACCTGTCGCGCCTCATCTCCTCCAAGCCCTACCGCTCGCTGCGCGACCTCGCCAAGGACATGGTCCGCCACCTGCCGCGGCCGCTGGAGGAGGCGGCGCGGCTGGCCGAGGGCTATGCCCGCGGCCTGGTCGGCGGCGGCACGCTCTTCGAGGAACTGGGCTTCTACTATGTCGGCCCGATCGACGGGCACAACCTGGAGCACCTCGTCCCGGTGCTCCGCAACGTGCGCGACGCCGCCGAGGCGGGCCCGGTTCTGGTCCATGTCGTGACCGAGAAGGGCCGCGGCTACCCGCCGGCCGAGCGCGCGCCCGACAAGTACCACGGGGTCGTCCGCTTCGACGTCGTCACCGGCGCCCAGGCCAAGCCCAAGTCGACGACGCCGAGCTACACCCGGGTCTTCGCCGACGCGCTGGCGGCCGAAGCCGAGGCCGACGAGCGCATCGTCGCCATCACTGCCGCCATGCCGTCCGGCACCGGCCTCGACCGCTTCGCCGAGCGCTTCCCGACCCGCACCTTCGATGTCGGCATCGCCGAGCAGCACGCCGTCACCTTCGCCGCCGGCATGGCGACCGAGGGCATGAAGCCCTTTGCCGCCATCTATTCGACATTCCTGCAGCGCGCCTACGACCAGGTGGTCCACGACGTCGCCATCCAGCGCCTGCCGGTGCGCTTCGCCATCGACCGCGCCGGCCTGGTCGGCGCCGACGGCGCCACCCATGCCGGCTCCTTCGACGTCGGCTACCTCGCCTCGCTCCCCGACTTCGTCGTCATGGCGGCGGCGGACGAACTCGAACTGGTCCACATGGTCGCCACCTGCGCCGCCATCGACGACCGGCCGTCGGCGGTGCGCTACCCGCGCGGCGACGGCATCGGGCTCGAGCTGCCGGCCCGCGGCACGCCGCTGGCGATCGGACAGGGCCGGGTCCTGCGCGAGGGCACGACCGTCGCCATCCTCAGCTTCGGCGCCCGGCTGCAGGAATGCCTGAAGGCGGCCCAGGAACTGGCCGGGTTCGGCGTGTCGGCGACCGTCGCCGACGCCCGCTTCGCCAAGCCGCTGGACACTCGCCTCGTCCGCCGGCTGGCGGCCGAGCACGAGGTCCTGCTCACCATCGAGGAGGGCGCGATCGGCGGCTTCGGCACCCAGGTGCTGCATTTCCTCGCCCGCGAGGGGCTGCTCGACCAGGGGCTCAAGGTGCGGCCGATGACCCTGCCCGACCGCTTCATCGACCACGACACGCCGGCCCGGCAGTACGACGAGGCCGGGCTCAATGCCCGCCACGTCGTCGCGACCGCGCTCGCCGCCCTCGGCCGCAACGACGTCGCCCGGCCGGCCACCGCCTGACGGGCGGCCGGAGATTCGTCGCGACATGGCCCGGGCCGGCGGCGAGCGGCTCGACACGGTGCTGGTCGCCCGCGGCCTCGCCGACAGCCGCGAGCGCGCCCAGGCGCTGATCCTGGCGGGCCGCGTCTATTCCGGCGAACGGCGGCTCGACAAGCCCGGCACGCGCATCCTGGCCGACCTCGCGCTCGAGGTCCGCGGCGGCGACCTGCCATGGGTGTCGCGCGGCGGCCTGAAGCTCGCCGGCGCCCTCGACCGGTTCGCGATCGACCCGTCCGGCATGGTGGCGCTCGACGTCGGCGCCTCGACGGGCGGCTTCACCGACGTCCTGCTCGCCCGCGGCGCGGCGCGCGTCTATGCCGTCGATGTCGGCCATGGGCAGCTCGCCTGGAAGCTGCGCCAGGACGCCCGCGTCGTCGTGCTGGAGCGGGTCAATGCCCGCCACCTGACCGCCGAACAGGTTCCCGAGCCGGTCGACATCGTCGTCTGCGACGCCAGCTTCATCGGCCTGGAGACCGTGCTGCCGACGCCGCTCGCCTTCGCGCGCGCCGGCGCCTGGCTGGTGGCGCTCATCAAGCCGCAGTTCGAGGTCGGGCGCGGCCGGGTCGGCAAGGGCGGGATCGTGCGCGATCCCGAACTGCACCGCGAGGTCTGCGAGCGCATCCGCGCCTGGGTCGACGGGCTGCCGGGATGGCGGACGGTGGGCATCGCCGAGAGCCCGATCCACGGCGCCGACGGCAATGTCGAGTTCCTGATCGCGGCCCGCTTCGATCCGGCGCCGGACGCCCGATGACGGACCGCCGATGACGGGCGAGGCGACGGTCGAGGTGACCGTGACGGGCCTCGGCGCCGGCGGCGACGGGCTGGCTGCCGCGCCGGACGGCGGCCGCCTCTACATCCCCTGTGCGGCGCCCGGCGACCGGCTGCAGGTGGCGCCGGGGGAGAAGGCCGGCGACGGCCGCCGCGCCCGCGTCGTCGCCCGGCTGGCCGACGGCCCCGATCGCGCCGCGCCGGCCTGCCGGCATTTCGGCGATTGCGGCGGCTGCGCCCTGCAGCACCTGGCCGACCCCGCCTATCGCGACTGGAAGCGCGGCCGCGTCGTCGAGGCGCTGCGCCGCCAGGGGCTCGACCCGGGCACGGTCGAGGCGCTGGTGCCCGCCGTCGCCGGCGACCGCAGGCGCATCCGCCTCGCCGCCCGGCCGGCCGGCGGCCGCCTCGTCCTCGGCTTCAACGCCGCCCACAGCCATCGCATCGTCGAGATCGCGGAGTGCCCGGTCGCCGCGCCGGCGCTGGTGCGGCTGCTGCCGCTCGTCCGCGACCGGCTCGCGCCGCTGTGGCCGCGGGGACAGGCGGGCGACGTCGCCCTCACCCTGACCGACGGCGGTGCCGACCTGCTGCTGATCGTGGCGGGCACCTTCACGCCTGCCGCCCGCACCGGCCTCGCCCGCCTCGCCGAGGACCTCGATCTGGCGCGGGTGGCGATCGCGCCCGACGACCGCACGGTGGCGGAGCCGGTGGCGATCCGCCGCGCCGCGACCGTGCGCTTCGGGCCCGCCGCCGTGGCGGTGCCGCCGGGCGGCTTCCTCCAGGCCGGCATCGCCGCCGAGCGCGCGCTGGTCGACCGGGTCCTGGCGGCGGTCCCCGACGGCGCCGTCGTCGGCGACCTCCATGCCGGCAGCGGTACCTTCGCGCTGGCGCTGGCGCCCCGGGCGAAGCGGGTCTTCGCCTTCGACCGCGACGGGCCGGCGCTCGACGCGCTCGTCGCGGCGGCCCGGTCGGCCGGGCTCGGCGCGAAGGTCCAGGCCGAGCGCCGCGACCTCGACCGCCGGCCGCTGACGGCGCGCGAGGTCCGGTCCTGGACAGCGGCGGTGCTCGCCCCGCCGCGCGCCGGCGCGCTCGGGCAGGCGGCGGCGATCGCCGCTTCGGCGGTCCCGCTCGTCCTCTACGTCTCGTGCAATCCCGTCAGCTTCGCACGCGATGCCGCGGCGCTGGCTGCGGCCGGTCTCGGGCTCGAGCGG
Organism: Allostella sp.; assembly: GCF_041913585.1. Lineage (NCBI taxonomy): Bacteria > Pseudomonadati > Pseudomonadota > Alphaproteobacteria > Rhodospirillales > Allostellaceae > Allostella > Allostella sp. The sequence continues at coordinate 3,810 of NZ_JAYSFE010000125.1, read as the reverse complement.
GTCACCCCGGTCGACCAGTTTCTGTGGTCGCCGCATGTCGAGCTGGTGGCGGTTTTCCGCCGCTCCGCCTAAGTTCGGCTGCCCTTTCCGCCCGCCATTCCCGAAACCGGGGGTCGATCCCTTCCATGACGACGAACGCCGCATTCTCCGTCGCCCGTGCCGCCGGACGAGTCCCGACCGACCGGCCCTTCGGGAAGGACATGGCGAACAACGCCTTCCTCAGCGCCTACCTCGCCACCACCCGCCACGAGGACCTCTATCTCTACGCGCCCACGGCGGGCACGGCGGAGAAGTACCGGGAGGTGCTGGCGACCCTGACGACGCGGCGCTTCAAGACCCACTTCCTGTCGCTCAACGAACTGTCGCGCCTGGGCGAGCCGGGCTGCCTCATGCATCTCGACCCGCATCTCGGCCGCGACGCCTGGGACCGGCGGCGGATCGGCCAGCGCAGCTACAGCATCGCCGCCCTCATCCACACCATGGCCGGCCCCTTCAACCTCGACACCCACATGGAGACCGTGTTCGGGCCGGTGCAGAGCTGGGACGCGCTGATCTGCACCTCGCGGGCGGTGAAGCGGACGGTCGAGCTGGTGTTCGAGCGCTGGCACGCCTATCTCGCCGACCGCTTCGGGGCGACGCGCCAGCCGGTGCCGCAGCTGCCGATCCTGCCGCTCGGCGTCGACGTCGCGAAGTTCCGCCGGACCGAGCAGCGCGCGGCCGCCGGCCGCGCCTGGCGCCACAAGCTCGGGATCGCCGACGACGCGCTGGCGGTGCTCTATCTCGGCCGCCTCTCCTATGTCGAGAAGGCGCACCCGACCCCGATGTTCATCGCGCTCGAGCAGGCGGCGCGCCTCAGCGGGCGCAAGATGCACGCGATCCTCGCCGGCTGGTTTCCGATGCCCGAGCACGAGGAGGCGTTCCGCGAGGCGGCGAAGCTCTATGCCCCGTCGATCGGCCTCAGCATCGTCGACGGCCGCAGCGAGCCGGCCAAGACCGAGATCTGGCATGCCGCCGACGCCTTCGCCTCGCTCGTCGACAACATCCAGGAGACGTTCGGCCTGGCGCCCGTCGAGGCGATGGCGGCGGGGCTGCCGGTCGTCGTCTCGGACTGGGACGGCTATCGCGACACCGTGGTCGACGGCGAGAACGGCTTCCGCATCCCGACCTACGCGCCGCCGGCCGGCGCGGGCGGCCTGCTGCCGCTCGGCAATGCCGGGCTCAACGAGAGCTTCCAGCGCTATGTCGGTGCGACGGCGCTGATGACGGCGGTCGACATCCCGAAGGCGGCCGCCGCCTTCGCCGCGCTCGCCGTGCAGCCGGACCTCCGGCAGCGGATGGCGGAGTCCGCCGCCCGCCGCGCCCGCGAGGTGTTCGACTGGCCGGTGGTGATGGAACTCTACCGCGAGCTCTGGACCGAACTCGCCCGGCGCCGCGCCGTCGATGCCGAGAACGCGCCGCGCCGCGACGGCCACGCCGCCGAGCCGCGGGCGGAGGACCCGTTCCGGATCTACGGCCACTTCGCCACCCGGCAGCTCTCGCCCGAGATCGTCGTCGGCCTGCCGCCGGCCGGCCACGGCGTGGCGGTGCCGGCGATCGCCAAGTCGGCGCTCAACAACCTCGCCGACCGGCATTTCCTGCGCCCGGCCGAGCAGCAGGCGATCCTCGAGCGACTGGCCCAGGGTCCGCAGCCGGTCGCCGTCCTGATGACGGCGGTGCCCGACATCCGCCGCGCCGCCGCCTATCGCTGGCTCGGCCATCTCCTGAAGTTCGACGCCATCCGCATCGCCGACTGACGGCGCCCGCCGCCGCCGGCCGCCCGTCGCCCCGGGTGGGGGGAGGAGACCGCCATGGACCGCTTCCGCGTCGCGCTCAGCGGCGACTTCCGACGGCCGGATGGCAGCCCGGCCTATCCCATGTTCGACCTCGGCCCGCTGGCGGCCGACCCGCGGGTCGAGATCGTCCATGTCGACCCGGTCGACGGGCACATGCCGGCCGAGCGGCTGGCCGGCATCGACGCACTGATCCTGCTGGTGCCGCGCTTCGACGCCCGCAGCATCCCGGCCGACGGCCGCCTCGCCCTCGTCGCCCGCTTCGGCGTCGGCTACGACAGCGTCGACGTCGGCGCCTGCACCGCCGCCGGGATCGGCGTCGCCATCACGCCGGACGGCGTCCGCCGGCCGGTCGCGGTCGCCATCGTCACCTACATGCTGGCGCTGGCCGGCCGGCTCATGGTCAAGGACCGCATCGTCCGCGCCGGCCCCGCCGCCTGGCCGCAGCGCAACGACCACATGGGGCTCGGCCTCACCACCCGGACCTTCGGGCAGCTGGGCGTCGGCAATATCGGGCTGGAGGCGCTGCGGCTGCTGCAGCCCTTCGGCATGCGTCTGATCGCCCACGACCCCTATGTCGATCCGGCCGCCGCCGAGGCGCTGGGCGTCGAGATGGTCGGCATCGACCGCCTGTTCCGCGAGGCCGACTTCCTGTCGGTCTCGGTGCCGCTCAACGCCGAAACGCGCGGCATCGTCGACGCGGACCGCCTGCGCGCCATGAAGCCGACCGCCTTCCTCATCAACACCGCCCGCGGCCCGGTCGTCGACCAGGCGGCGCTGACCCGCGCCCTGACGGAGGGATGGATCGCCGGCGCCGGCATCGACGTCTTCGAGGTCGAGCCCTGCCCGGCCGACGAAGCCCTCCTCGCGCTCGACAACGTCATCCTGTCGCCGCACTCGCTGTGCTGGACCGACGAATGCTTCGCCGGGATCGGTGCCGCCGACGTCCGCGCGGTGACGGCGGTCAAGGCGGGCCGGGTGCCCGCCGGCCTCGTCGACCGGCGGGTCCTCGACAATCCCCTCTGGCAGCAGCGCCTGGCGGCACTGGGGCGCCGCTTCGGATAGGCCGGCTCCGGCTCAGGCACCGCCCGGCGGCGGGTCGAAGCAGCGGATCGGCGGCAGGTTGCCGGCGAAGCGCTCGACCTCGACGCAGGTCAGCTGGCCGGTGCAGCCCTGGGCGAGGCGCGAGGTGCCGACGTCGCGCGTCAGCACGTTGGGATTGCCGTGGACGCAGAGCGGGTTGTCCTCGTCCGGATCGGCCGGGTCGTACCAGGCGCCGGTCGCGAGCTGGACGACGCCCGGCCGCACGTCCGGGCTCAGCACGGCACCGGCGAGGCACTGGCCGCGGTCGTTGAAGAGCCGCACGACGTCGCCGCCGGCAATGCCGCGGGCGGCCGCGTCGTCGGGATGGATGCGCACGGGCTCGCGCCCGCGCACCTTGGAGGACTGGCTGCAGCCGCCGAAATCGAGCTGGCTGTGGAGCCGCGTCGCCGGCTGGTTGGCGACGATCTGCAGCGGCCAGCGCGCCAGCGCCTCGGACCCGACGCCGTCGGTCGGCGCCATCCAGGTCGGGTGGCCGGGGCAGTCGGGATAGGCGAAGCCGGCGATCGTCTCGGAGAAGATCTCGATCCGGCCGGACGGGGTCGGCAGCGGATGGGCGTCCGGGTCCTGGCGGAAGGCGGCGGTCGGGCCGCCGTCCTCGGGCTGGGTGGGAAGGGCGAGTTCGCCCGCGGCCCAGAACTGGTCGAAGTCGGGCGCCGAACCGGTCCTGGCGAGGATCGCCTGCCGCGTCGGCTCGTAGAGATGGCGCAGCCATTCCGCCGCCGTCCGCGCCTCGGTGAAGGCGGGGCCGATGCCGAGGCGGCGGGCGAGGTCGGCGAAGATCGCATGGTCGTCGCGCGCCTCGGCGAAGGGCTCCAGGACCTTCTTCATCGCCACCATGTTGGCGTCGAAGGCGGCGGCACCGATGTCGTCGCGCTCG
>NZ_JAYSFE010000124.1:0-12808 GCF_041913585.1 Allostella sp. | reverse complement strand
GGAAGATGGTGTTGAGGAGGCCGACATCGGCCACCCAGCAGCCGAGCAGCTCGCCCTTCTGCGGCGCGGTCTCGAGCCATTCCTGGAGGCGCGGCAGCGCCGCCGGCACCGTCGCCGGGCGCAGCGTCAGGATCGTGACGTCGTAGAGCATGCGGTCGTTTCCCCCTACCGGACGGCGTTCGCCAATCATTGCCACGGATGCCGGCGCTTCGGATAGGGTGTCGGCCATGCCCATCGCCCCCGTCCTGCCCGGCCCCCGCAACCTCATCACCGACGTCGCCGGCCTCGCGGTCGGCAATGCCGAGGACGCGCGCGTGCGCACGGGCGTCACGGTGCTGCTCGCCGACCGGCCCGCCGTGGCCGCGGTCGACGTCCGCGGCGGCGCCCCCGGAACCTCCGAGACCGATGCGCTCGACCTCACCTGCATCGCCGGCGGGCGCGTCGAGGCGCTGGTCCTGGCGGGCGGCTCCGCCTTCGGGCTCGACGCGGCGTCGGGCGTGCGCGGCTGGATGGCCGCGGCCGGCCGCGGCCTCGCCTTCGCCGGCGTGGTCGTGCCGGTCGTGCCGACCGCCATCCTCTTCGACCTGACGAACGGCGGCGACAAGCGCTGGGGCGACGACCCGCCCTATCGCCGCCTCGCCATCGCCGCCTGCGCCGCCGCCGGCCCGCAGTTCCGGCTGGGCAATGCCGGGGCCGGCATGGGCGCGCGGGCGGGGCAGCTCAAGGGCGGGCTCGGCAGCGCCTCCTGGCGGCTCGCCGAGGGCCCGACGGTGGGGGCGCTGGTCGCCGCCAACCCATGGGGCAGCGTCGTCCACCCGGGCACCGCGACCTTCCACGCCTGGGCGCTGGAGCAGGCGGACGAGATGGGCGGGCAGACGCCGCCGCCCGTCCGCCTCGACCCGGCCGCCGACATGGACGGCAAGCGCGCCCTGCCGGGCGCCAACACCACCATCGGCGTCGTCGCCACCGATGCCGAACTGACCCAGCCCGAAGTCCGGCGCCTCGCCCTGATGGCCCATGACGGCTTCGCAAGGGCGATCCGCCCGGTCCATACCCCGTTCGACGGCGACACGATCTTCGCCGTCGCCACCGGGCGCACCCCCCTGCCCGAGCCGCGGCCGCTGTGGCTCGCCCGCCTCGGGACGCTGGCGGCCGACGCCATGGCGCGCGCCGTCGCCCGCGGCGTCTACGAGGCGGCGACGGTCGGGCCGATCGAAGGCTACCGGGACTTTCGCAGCCGCCTGGAGGCGGTCGCGGCGGCGCCATGAACCTGAAGGCGCTGCAGACGCTGGTGGCGATCCACGACGCCCAGTCCTTCGTCGAGGCGGCCCGGCGCCTTGGCCTCACCCAGTCCGCCGTCAGCATGCAGATCAAGGCCCTGGAGCGGGAACTGGGGGTCGCCCTCTTCGACCGCGCGATGCGGCCGCCGGCGATGACGGCGGCCGCCATCGCGATCGTCCAGCCGGCGCGCGAGATCCTGGCGCTCGCCGCCGGCATCCGCGAGGCCGTGCAGGATCGCGAGACGCTGGCCGGCCGTCTGACGCTGGGCGCCATCTCGACCGCCACCATCGGCCTGTTGCCGGACGGGCTGATCGCCATCGGGCGGCGCTATCCCGGCATCCGCGTCCGGATCGAGGTGGGTCTCTCGGAGACCCTGATCCGCCGCGTCGCCGACGGCACGCTCGACGCCGCGATCGTGACCGAGCCGCAGGATCGGCCGGCCGGCCTGCGCTTCGAGCGGTTGTTGCGCGAGCGGCTGGCGCTGGTCTCGTCGCCGGCGGCCGAGGCGCCGCCCGGGCCGGCGGCGCTCGCCCGCCAGCCCTTCATCCGCTTCGACCGGCGGATCGGCGTCGGCCAGGTGATCGACCGCTATCTCGCGCGCAAGGGCCTCGTCCCCGACGAGTTCATGGAGCTCGACTCGCTGGAGGCGATCCTGGTGATGGTCGAGCGCGGCCTCGGGATCGCCATCGTGCCGGAGCGCAGCGTCGCCGACCTGCCGTTCCGCCGCCTGCGCGTGTCGCCGATCGACGACCCCGACGCGGTGCGCAGCGTCGCCTTCGTCTACCGCGAGCGCGCCCGGACCGCCCCGCTGCTCGAGGCGGTGCTCGGCGCGCTGCGCCAGGCGGCCAAGTGACGGACCGTCGGGTAACGAACCGGCAGTATCAAGCTACGTGAATTTATCCAGGTGCCGGCCCCAATGATCCTGAATATGATGCGGCTGCCGGACTGGAAGGGGATCGGAACATGCCGTTGGGTCTGACTGCCGAGGAGCGCGCCCTCCAGGCGCGGGCACGCGAGTTCGCGGATGCCGTGGTGCGGCCGCGCGCGGCGGAGACCGACCGTTCGGAACAATATCCCTGGGACGTCGTCGAGGCGCTGGCGAAGGCGGGCTTCACCGGGATGACGGTGCCCCGCGCCTATGGCGGCCGCGGCGCGTCCTTCCTCGACGCGGTGCTGGTGATCGAGGAGATGGCGAAGGCCTGCACGGTGACGGCGCGCATCGTCGTCGAGGCCAACATGGGCGCGATCTCGACCGTCATGCACTACGGCAGCGAGAAGCAGAAGCGGCTGGCCGCCGACCTGGTGCTGGCCGGCGACAAGCCGGCCATCTGCATCACCGAGCCGGACGCCGGCAGCGACGCGACGGCGATGACCACCCGCGCCGACCGGGTCGGCGACCGTTTCGTCATCAACGGCCGCAAGCACTGGATCACCGGCGCCGGCGTCTCGAAGCTGCACCTCGTCTTCGCCCGCGCCTACGACGAGGCCGGCCGGAGCCTCGGCATCGGCGGCTTCCTGGCGATCGGCGGCGAGACGCGGGGCCTCCGGATGGTGCGGCGCGAGCAGACCATGGGGCTGCGCGGCATGCCCGAGGGCGAGTTGGTGTTCGAGGACATGGAGGTCGCCGACGACATGGTGGTGATGCCGCCGTCGGGCTGGGCGCGCGGCTTCGGCGACCTCATCAACGCCTACAACAGCCAGCGCGTCGGCGCCGGCACCGTCGCCATGGGGGTGGCGGCCGGTGCCCTGGAGCACGCCGTCGCCTTCGCCCGGGAGCGCGAACAGTTCGGCCGGCCGATCGGCGAGTTCCAGGGCCTGCAATGGATGCTGGCCGACATGCAGACCCAGCTCACCGCCTCGCGCCTGATGCTCTATGCCGCCGCCCGCTCGAAGGGCCCGGGCGGCAGCGCCTTCCCCGACCCCGCGCTCGCCGCCCAGGCCAAGATCTTCGCCTCGGAGGCCGCGATCCGGATCGTCAACGACGCGCTCCAGTTCCACGGCGCCCGCGGCTATTCCCGCGAGCTGCCGCTGGAGCGGATGGCGCGCGACGTCCGCATGTTCACCATCGGCGGCGGCACCGCCCAGGTGCTGCGCACCCTGGTCGCCTCCAAGGTGCTGGGCTGGAAGCTGCCGCAGACCCGCGACGGCTGGCTGCGCAACCGGGGGCCGGCGGCGTCCGGCCGCGACGCCGCCGAATGATGCCGCCGCGGGCGGCCGACCTGGTCGCCCGGCGCCTCCGCGAGGCCGGCTGCCGCTTCGCCTTCGGCATGCCGGGTGGCGAAGTGCTGACGCTGGTCGACGCGCTGGAGCGGGCGGGCATCCGCTTCGTGCTCGCCAAGCACGAGAACGCCGCCGGCTTCATGGCCGAGGGCGCCTGGCACCGCACGGGCGCGCCCGGCATCCTGGTGGCGACGATCGGTCCGGGTGTCGCCAACGCCGCCAACGTCGTCGCCAACGCCCACCAGGACCGGGTGCCGCTGATCGTGCTGACCGGCTCGGTCGATCCCGACGAGGCCCTGACCTACACCCACCAGGTCTTCGACCACCGCGCCCTCTTCCAGCCGATCACCAAGGCGACCTTCACCCTGAGCGCGGCCGGTGCCGCCATCGTCGCCGACAAGGCGGTGGCGATCGCCACCGCCGACCGCGCCGGCCCGGTGCTGGTCGACGTGCCGATCGCGGTCGCGGACATGGCCGTGGCGGCCCCCCTGCGCTCCCGGCATCGCCCGCCGGCGCCGGTCGCACCCGCCGAGGGCGAGGCACTGGCGACCGCCCGCCGCTGGCTCGCCGAGGCCGAGCGGCCGGTGATGGTGGCGGGCCTGGACGTCCTGGCCCATGGCGCCGCCGGTCGCCTGCGCGCCTTCGCCGAGCGCTTCGGCGTGCCGGTCGTCACCACCTACAAGGCCAAGGGCGTGCTGCCCGAGGAGCATCCGCTGGCGCTCGGCGGCGCCGGCCTGTCGCCGCTCGCCGACCGCATCCTGATGCCGCTCCTCGGCCGGGCGGACCTGATCCTGCTCGCCGGCTACGACCCGATCGAGATGCGGATCGGCTGGCGCGATCCCTGGGACCCCGACCGCCAGCGCGTCGTCGAGTTCCAGGCGGCCGCGAACACCCACTACATGCACCAGTCGACGCTGAACTTCGTCTGCGACGTCGGCGCCGGCCTCGACGCGCTGGGACGGGGCATCGCGCCGCACGCCGCGGCGTGGAGCGACGGCGCGCCCGCGGCGGCGGCCCGGCAGCATCGTGACGCCTTCGCGTCGGGCGGCCGCTGGGGACCGGCGGCGATCGTCGAGGCGGTGCAGCGCGTCTTCCCGCGCGAGACCGTCGCGACCGTCGATTCCGGCGCCCACCGCATCCTCCTGAGCCAGCTCTGGCAGTGCCACGAGCCGCGCGGGCTGTTGCAGTCGAGCGGGCTCTGCACCATGGGCTGCGCCCTGCCGCTCGCCATCGGCGCCAAGCTGGCCGAGCCCGGGCGCCCGGTCGTCGCCTTCACCGGCGATGCCGGGCTGCTGATGGGGCTGGGCGAGCTCTCGACCCTGGCCGAGCTCGGCCTGCCGCTGACGGTCGTCGTCTTCGTCGACGCCTGCCTCGGCCTGATCGAGATCAAGCAGCGCCAGCGGCAGATGCCGGCGCTCGGAGTCGATTTCGGCCGGCACGACTTCGCCGCGGTCGCGCGCGCCTTCGGCGGCGCCGGCGAGCGGGTCGGCGACCTGGCCGGGCTGGAGGCGGCGCTGCTCGGCGCCCGCGACCGCACCGACCGCTTCACCCTGATCGCGGCCGAGATCGACCGCCAGGCCTACGACGGCCGGATCTGACCGCTGCTACTGCGGCCAGGCCGGCGGATGGCTGGCGAGCGGCGCCGGCGGCCGGTCCCAGCCGGGCGGCGTCGCCGACATGGCGAGCGCCGGCCGCAGATGGCGGATGCGGCCGAACGGGCTCTCCGTCTCCGTCATCAGGTCCGCGACCTGGTCGGGGCCCGGATCGGGACGCGCCCGCGCGGCCTCCGCGTCGGGCACCCGGCCGAGCCCGTCGAGCCAGCGCGCGGTCGCCGCCAGCGACAGGCGGACATGCCAGCTCCCGCCCTCGTCCGCCCGGCGTTCGAGGGCAACCATGGCGCCGAAGGCGGCGAGATAGGCCGTCGCGTAGTCGAGCGCCTGCGCCGGCAGGTGGCGGGGCCTGGCCCCGAGCCCGCCCGACTCCTCGGCGGCGAGGCCGGACGCCGTCTGGACCAGGGTGTCGAACCCGCGCCGCCCGCCCCAGGGGCCGACCCCGCCATAGGCGGACAGCGAGACATAGACGATGCCGGGCCGGATGCGGGCGGCGTCCTCCGGACCGAAGCCGCGACGCGCCAGGGTCTCCGGCCGGTAGGCCTGCACCATCACGTCCGCCTCGGCGAGGAGCGCCGCCAGCCGCTCCGGCCCGCCCGGCCGGGCGAGGTCGATCTCGGCATTGACCTTGCCGTGCCCGGTGTCGAGCAGCAGCGGCGGCACGAAGGGCAGGTGCGGCGCGCTGATGCGCATCACCGTCGCGCCGTGCTCGGCCAGCGTGCGCCCGGCGACCGGCCCGGCGATGACCCGGCTCAGGTCGAGGACCCGCACGCCCGCGAGCGGCCGCCGGGCGCCGGGCGCGCGGCGGTCGACCGGCTCGGCCGGCGCGTCGCCGATGCGGGCGATCTCGACCAGCGGCAGGCCGGCGACGGCGCGCCCCTGCGCATGGTCGAGCCATTCCGCGCGGCTGCGCAGCATCGCCGCGCACATGCCCGCCTCGGCCAGCCGGTCCTCGAGCTCGGCCGCCCGCCGGCCCGCGACCCGGGCCGCGACGGCGGCGCGGTCGTTCTCTGCCCCGAGGAGCCGGAGCACGCCGTCGCGATGGTGCGGAAAGTTGCAGTGGAACTGGATCCAGCGGCCGCAGCCCGCCTGGTAGAAGCCGGAGATCGGGCTCCACGGGCTCTGTGGCGGAGCGCCGTCGACGGTGACGTGCCGCTCGGTGCGCAGCGCCATCGCCGCGGCGCGCAGGTCGAGCCCGATCGCCTGCGGGCCGCCGCCGCGACGGCGCCACAGCCGGTCGGCGGCGACGCCGACGGCGCCCAGCGTCGCCGCCCCGGCGGTGCCGAGCCGGAAGCCCGAGGGCAGGACCGGATCGGCGCCGTCGAGCGCGACGGCGGCGGCCGTCGCCGGGTCGAGACCGGCCGCGGCAAGGACGCCTTCCAGCGCCTGCCGCGGGGTCGGCGTCATTTCCGGCCGCCCTTGCCGGCCGCCTCGGCGACCGAGATCCCGGCCAGCATCTCGTAGACCTTGACGACCGCGCTGTCGTCGATGCGGCCGAAGCCGGCGGCGGCGGCGGCCAGGAACTGCTGGTGGGCGGCGGCCGCGATCGGCAGCGGGAAGCGGAGTGCGCGGCCGCCGTCGAGCACGATGCCGAGGTCCTTGACGAAGATCTCGACGGCGCTGGTCGGCGTGAAGTCGCCCTTGACCATGCGCTGGCCGCGGTTCTCGAACATCCAGGAATGGGCGGCGCCGCCCGTCACCACCTCGAAGAACTGCGCCGGGTCGACGCCGGCGCGGGTCGCCAGCGCCAGGGCCTCGGCGGCGGCGGCGATATGGACGCCGGCCAGGAGCTGGTGCGCCATCTTCATCGTCGAACCCTGCCCGGGCTCGGTGCCGACGCGGAAGATGCGGCCGGAATAGCGCTGCATCGCCGGCTCGGCGGCTGCGAAGGCGGCGTCGCTGCCCGACGCCATGATCGTCAGGGTCCCCGCATCGGCGCGGGCCTTGCCGCCGGTCACCGGCGCGTCGACGAAGCCGAAACCCGCCGCCGTCACCCGCCGGCCGAGCCCCTCGGCATAGGCGGGCGGGACGGTCGAATGCAGGACCACCGTCGCGCCCGGCGCCAGCGCCGCCAGCGCCGCGCCCTCGCCGAAGAGGGCGGCGTCGGCCTGCGCGTCGGTCGCCACCATGAGGATCAGCAGGTCGGCGCCGGCGGCCGCCTCGGCGGCCGACCCCGCGCCGCGCCCGCCCGCCGCCACCAGCCGTTCGACCGCCGCCGGGACGACGTCGTAGCCGACCACGCCCCGTCCGCCGGCGACCTCGTTGGTGCGGGCGAGGTTCGCCGCCATCCCGGCGCCCATGGCGCCGAGCCCGATGAAGCCGATGCTCTGCGCCATGCCGCGCCTCCCCTGCCCGTCTGCCGATCCGTCTGCCGATCCGCCCGCCACTCAGCCCAGGGCCGCCGCGATCGCCTCGCCGAGGTCGCTGGTCTTCGCCTGGCCGCCGAGGTCGGGCGTCCGCGGGCCGCCTTCGGACAGCACCGTCTCGATCGCCTGCTCGATCGCCGCCGCCGCCGCGTCCTCGCCCAGGTGCTGCAGCATCATCGCCGCCGACCAGATCTGGCCGATCGGGTTGGCGATGCCCTTGCCGGCGATGTCCGGGGCCGAACCGTGGACCGGCTCGAACATGGAGGGATGCTTGCGCTCGGGGTTGATGTTGCCGGACGGCGCGATGCCGATCGAGCCGGTCACCGCCGGTCCGAGGTCGGAAAGGATGTCGCCGAAGAGGTTGGAGCCGACGACGACGTCGAAGCGGTCGGGGTAGCGCACGAAGTGCGCGGTCAGGATGTCGATGTGGTACTGGTCGGTCTTCACCTCGGGGAAGTTCTTGCCCATCGCGGCGAAGCGCTCGTCCCAGTAGGGCATCGTGTGGATGATGCCGTTCGACTTGGTGGCCGAGGTCAGGTGCTTCTTGCGCTGCATCGCCAGGTCGAAGGCGAAGCGCAGGATGCGATCGACGCCGCGGCGGGTGAAGACGGTCTCCTGCACCGCCATCTCGGCCTCGGTGCCGGCATAGAGGCGGCCGCCGATCTCGGAATATTCGCCCTCGCAGTTCTCGCGCACGACGTAGAAGTCGATGTCGCCCGGCTCACGGCCGCGCAGCGGCGACTCGACGCCCTTCATCAGCCGCACCGGCCGCAGGTTGACGTACTGGTCGAAGTGCCGGCGGATCGGGATCAGGAGCCCCCACAGCGAGATGTGGTCGGGCACGCCCGGCCAGCCGACGGCGCCGAGGAAGATCGAATCGTGGGTCGAGAGCTGCTGCAGCCCGTCCTCGGGCATGAAGCGGCCGGTCTTGTGGAAGCGCTCGCAGCTCCAGTCGAAGTGGGTGGCCTCGACCGTGAAGCCGAAGCGGCGGCCGGCCGCCTCCAGCACCCGCAAGCCCTCCGGCACCACTTCCTTGCCGATGCCGTCGCCGGGAATGACCGCGATCCTGTGCTTGCGCATGCTCCGTTCCTCCGCCTCTTCTGCCGCCGTTCGGCCGACCGTCCGCCGGTATAGCCGGGCGGCCGGACCCTGACCAGCCGGCGAGCCCGTTCCCGGAGCAGGTTTCGATTGCGGGCCGGACGGGCCGGGGCCACCATCCCTGGTGGCGAATCGGCCGCGAGAGCCGAGGATCTTGCTGGGATGCGGGAGGTACGGGCGATGGCCGGAGGCACCAGCGGTCCCGACTTCTTCGAGGACACGATCGGCGCCGACTCCTTCCTGGGGCTGGACGGCGACGACACCGTGCTCGGCCTCGGCGGCGACGACTTCCTCGATCTCGGGCCGGGCGACGACCTCGGCGACGGCGGCGACGGCGCCGACTTCGTGCTCGGGGCGGCGGGCGGCGACGTCCTCTGGGGCGGGCCCGGCGCCGACTCCCTGTTCGGGGGCACCAACACCGACAACACCGACAGCGGCGCCGACCTGATCTACGGCGATGCCGACGCGGACCTCGTGCTCGGCGGCGACGGCGACGACACGATCGACGCGGGCGACGGCGACGACGACGTCAACGGCAACGGCGGCAACGACTGGGTCACCGGCGGACCCGACGCCGACTATGTGCGCGGCGGCGCCGACGACGACACCGTGATCGGCGGCAGCGGCGACGACTGGCACGTCAACGGCAATGCCGGAATCGACTCGGTGGTCGGCGGCACCGGCAACGACATGGTCTTCGGCGGCGCCGGCGACGACTTCGTCAACGGCCAGCTCGGCGACGACACGGTCAGCGGCAACCTCGGCGCCGACTTCCTCCAGGGCGGGCCCGGCAACGACGTGCTCTATGGCGGCGACGGCAGCGACGGCGTGATGGACGGCGACGCCGGCGACGACACCCTGTTCGGCGGCGAGGGCAGCGACGGGCTCCAGGGGGACGACGGCGAGGACGTCCTCTTCGGCGAGGCGGGCCAGGACGTGCTGCGGGGGGATGACGGCCGCGACGCGCTCTATGGCGGCCCCGACCGCGACATCCTGTTCGGCGGCAGCGACGCCGACACCGTCCTCGGCGGCAGCGGCGACGACAACGGATTCGGCGACGCCGGCGACGACCGGCTCGAGGGCCAGGGCGGGGCCGACACGCTGACCGGCGGCGCCGGCGACGACAGCCTGTTCGGCGGCGAGGGCGACGACCGCCTGTCGGGGTCCGGCGACGACGACCGGCTGGAGGGCGGCGACGGCGCCGACACGCTCGCCGGCGGCACCGGGAACGACGCCCTGCTGGGCCAGGACGGCGACGACGAACTGTCCGGCGAGGACGGCGACGACACGCTGGATGGCGGCGGCGGCAGCGACGTTCTGTGGGGCGGCGCCGGCGACGACCGCTTCGAGTTTCCCGCGGTCGAGGGGGTCGAGACCATCGCCGACTTCGCCGCCTCCGACGACGTCATGGTGCTCGACCGCGGCCTTGGCGGTATCGTCGTCGCCGCGGACGCGCTGGCCCGGCTGACGGCGGTCGAGGGCGGCACGCTGCTCGACATCGGCGGGGGCGACGGCATCCTGCTGCTGGGCATCGATCCGGGCGATCTCGGCGCCAACAGCTTCGCCTTCCTCTAGGCGGAGCGAGACCGGAAGAGCCCATGAACCAGCGCGGAGGCCCACGCGACGGAGGAGGCACGGAGGAGCAGCCGGCGGTGGGACGCCGGCACAACCGATAGCCCCCGCCGGCTGCGGCCGCAGGGGCATCAGGAGGACGCGACCATGGCGAACGGCACCAGCGGACCCGACTTCTTCACCGGCACGGAGCTGGGCGACGAATATCTCGCGCTCGACGGCGACGACACCGTGATCGGCCTCGCCGGCAACGACACCCTCGACCTCGGCCCGGGGGCGGACTCCGCCGAGGGCGGCGAGGGCGACGACCTCGTGAACGGCAGCGCCGGCAACGACACGATGTTCGGCGGCCCCGGCAACGACTACCTGTTCGGCGGCACCAACCTCAGCAACGACGGCACCGGCCTCGACCAGCTCTTCGGCGGCGACGGCAACGACCTCATGCTGGGTGGCGACAGCAACGACACGGTCGACGGCGAGGGCGGCGACGACGAGATCAACGGCAACACCGGCAATGATCTCGTCTACGGCGGCAGCGGCGCCGACTTCGCCCGCGGCGGCCAGGGCACCGACAGCGTCTTCGGCGGCGTCGGCAACGACTGGCACGTCAACGGCAACATCGGCAGCGACTATGTCAGCGGCGGCGACGGCGACGACACCGTCTATGGCGGCCAGGGTGCCGACCTGATGTACGGCGACGTCGGCAACGACTGGATGAGCGGCGACCTCGACGACGACCTGATGTACGGCGGCACCGGCAACGACACGATGGTCGGTGGCGCCGGCGCCGATTCGATGGTCGGCGGCAGCGGCAACGATTCGATGAGCGGCGGCACCGGCGTCGACGAGATCTTCGGCGGCATCGGCAACGACATCCTCGTCGGCAGCGCCGGCAACGACCTGCTCTACGGCGAGGCCGGGGACGATGTCTTCGTCTTCGGCAGCGGCAGCGGCGAGCTCGACTTCATCACCGACTTCTCGCTCGCCGACGACGTCATCCAGCTCGCGCGCAACCTGAACGGCACCGGCATCGACACCGACGCCGAGGCGCTCGCGGCCTGCATGCCCTTCTTCGGCGGCACGGCGATCGACCTCGGCGACGGCAACTTCGTCGTCCTCGACGTGGCGCCGGCCCAGCTGACGGGCGCCCACTTCACCTTCTACGACGAGTTCATCATGCCGCCGATCGTCATCGACCTGCCGATCATCATCTGACGACGGGAGGATCGGGGGGACGGCCGGGCCGACAGGCTCGGCCGTCCCTCGTTTCTGCGCGCTGCCGTCCCCGGCCCATCCCCGACCCTGCCCGTCCCCGGCCCGACGGTCCGGGCCATCGGTCGACAGGCAGGAGGCCTTCCGGTATTAACGGGGGATCACGATTCCCCCCGAAGGCCGGCAGCATGGTGCGTCTCAACCGCTGGCTCTGTCTTGCGGCCGTCCTGGTCACGACAGGGTGCATCAGCTTCGACAGTTCGACCGGGTCTTCCACCCCCGGTCCGCAGACGGCGGCCCTGGTGCCGCCAGCTCCCCCGCCGCCCCCGGCGCCGACGCCAGTCAAGGCCGTTCCCTCGGTCGGCACCAAGGACCTGCCGTCCAAGGCCTGCCTCAACGAGCAGGACCGGCGGAACGACCTGCTGGTCCGGCTGCAGACCGAGATGTCGGTGACCGGCCTGACCTGCCAGTGGAAGGCCGAGAAGGGCAAGAACCTGCTGGATCAGTACGCGACCTTCAGCCGCAAGCATCACCGCCGCCTGCTGACGACCCAGGAGGAGCACGGCAGGTTCCTCGCGCGCTACGAGAAGGGCAGCGCGCCGCGCCTCTTCGACCGCTACCGCACCATCCTCGCCAACGAGGAGATGGCCGTCGCGGGGCGCTACGGACACCCCGACTACTGCGCCCATCGCTACCAGCGCTTCACCGAGGTGGTGGCGCTGCCGGACGGCAAGGCGCTCGACAACTGGCTGGACGCCCAGGGCAAGACCCGGGCGCGGGAATACAAGGCCTGCAAGTAGGCCGGGCTCAGAGAAAGAGCTCGCCCTTCATGTAGAGCACCGCCTTCCCGGCGATCGTCACGCGATCGCCGTGGAGGCTGCAGCGCAGGTGCCCGCCGCGGCGGGAAAGCTGGCGCGCCTCCATCTCGGTGCGGCCGAGGCGGGCGGCCCAATAGGGGATCAGCGTGCAGTGCGCGGACCCGGTCACCGGGTCCTCCGGCACGCCCTTGGCCGGCGCGAAGAAGCGCGAGACGAAGTCGCAGTCGTCGCCGGGCGCCGTGACGATGACCGCGAAGCGATCGAGGGCGGCCAGCGCCGCCATGTCCGGCCGCAGCGCGCGAACGGTGGCGGCGTCGTCGTAGACCGCGACATAGTCGCGGGCGGCCAGCACCGCCGCCGGCGCGATGCCGAGGGCGGCAGCCAGGGCCGGCGGCGGCGCGACCGGCTGCGGCGGGCGCGACGGGAAATCGAGCGCCAGCCACTCGCCCTCCCGGGTCACCGTCAGCGTTCCCGCCTTCATCGTGTGGAAGCGGATCTCCCGCCCGCCATGACCGAGCTCGCGGAAGAGGACGGCGGCCGTCGCCAGCGTCGCATGGCCGCAGAGATCGACCTCGACCTGCGGCGTGAACCAGCGCAGCCGGTAGCCGTCGCCCTCCGGCACGAAGAACGC
>NZ_JAYSFE010000123.1:0-12907 GCF_041913585.1 Allostella sp. | reverse complement strand
CGACGAAGGACGCCGCGATCGGCCAGCGCAGGAACCGTCCCGACACCCGGACCCGCCCCCGCCTCAGCGTGCCGCCGGCGGCGGCGTCGACGCCGTCGACGCCTCGGACAGGAGCGACACCCGGCCGAAGCCCGACGCCGACACGATGCCCAGCACCTCCATCGCCCGCCCGTAGGGGATGGTGCGGTCGGCGCGGACGTAGACGACCGCATCCTTCTCGGTCAGGGCCAGCCGGCGCAGCGCATCGCGCAGCCCGTCCGGCTCGACCGGATCCTGGCGGAGGAAGATCCGGCCCTCGCGGTCGATGCTGACGACCAGCGGCTCGCGCGGCGCGCTCACCCGGGCGGCCTCGCTCTTGGGAAGCTGGACCGGGACGCCGGCCATCATCAGCGGGGCCGCCACCATGAAGACGATCAGCAGCACCAGCATGACGTCGACGAAGGGCGTGACATTGATCTCGCCCGCGAGCGCCGGCCCCTCGTCGTCGCCGCCGCCCATATCGATCATCTCGGCCATCGCGGGCGTGCCCCTCACGCCGCCATGCGATGCTGGGCGGCGCGGCGATGCACCAGCTCGCCGCCGAGCCGCTCGACGACGGCGGTCACCTCGCCCTGCAGCCGGCGCAGGGCCGTCGCGTAGCGGTTGTAGGCGACGACCGCCGGCACCGCCGCGATCAGGCCGAGGGCGGTCGCGAACAGGGCCTCGGCGATGCCCGGGGCGACGACGGCGAGGCTCGTGTCCTGCGATGCCGCGATCGCCGAAAAGCTGTTCATGATCCCCCAGACGGTGCCGAACAGGCCGATGAACGGCCCGGCCGACGACACGGTCGCGAGGAACGGCAGACCCGTCTCCAGCGCCTTCAGTTCGCCGAAGCCGGCCCGTCGGGCGGCGCGCTCGACGCGGGCGCGCCGTTCGCCCAGGCTCTCGTCGGCGGTATCGAACGCGAGTTCCCGGGCGGCGGCGCCCAGCACGTTGCGCGCGAAGTCGCTCTGGCCGGGATCGACGCCGCGGCCGGAGTCGAGCGCGGCGGCGAAGGCCGCCACCGACCGGCGCAGCCGGCGGCCGCGCGCCATCTTCTCGACCACCACCGCCCAGACGCCGATCGACCCCAGCACCAGGATCAGCATCACGGCCTTCACCACCGGGTCGGCGTGGAGGAAGAAGTCCGTGAAGGACAGGTGCGACGCGACCTGGGCGGCCGCAGGAAGGGTGTCCGGGAGGGCGGATGCGTCCATCGGAGGCTGTCCCTGGCTCACTTCGTCAGTCTGGTCGCGCCGCGGCTCGCGACGTCCATCAGCGCGACGCAGTCGCGGCCCTGGCCGCCGCAGTCGATGACGTCGTTGACGAGGATCGAGGTGACGTCGCCGCAGCCGAGGCCCGCGAGGTCGAAGACCTTCACCCCCTTCTTCTCGGCCCGCATCGGACCGACGTCGAGGGCGAGCCGGCGGGCGATCACGCCGCCCTTGTCGAAGACCACGAGGTCGAGCTTGAAGGCTTCGAACGGGGTCTTGCCGCGGTTGTCGGTCAGGAGATAGGCCCGGCAGTCCGCGCCGCGCTCCTCGAGACGGTTCAGTTCCACCAGCACGGGGGCGTCCGCCGCCAGCGCCGGCGCGGCGCCGGCGGCGAACGCGAGCGCGCCGAGGCATGCGGCGAGACGCCGTGCCGGCGCCCCCATGGTTGCCCATCCCATCATGTCGATCCGTCCCCGTCCGTCGCGGTGCAGCAGAGTGATAGTCATTCTCAATTTCGGTCGCAAGCATCGAGTGGACGCAAGCCGGCCGCGCACGTCCAGGTTACAACGTAACAGCCGGCCTGGCACGCCACACGCGCTGCGACCCATTGCCAGGGGCGCACGGCACGGGTCAGCAATGCGGCTCGGTTGCGTCCGCCCGGAGCGGCGCCCGCCCGCCGCGCGATGCGCGGGTCCGTCAACCAGCGCCGGGGTTCCCCGGGGCAATGCCGCCACCCGGCCGCCCGCCGCGCCAAGGCTGGACCCGAAGCGGCGGCGCACGCAGTATGCGCGGCCCTCCGCCCGGAGACCGCTGTCCGATGCGCCTGCCGACCCACGGCCGCTATGCCTATTCCGCCCTGCCGCGGCGCCCGGTCTACGACTGGCCCAACGGACGGCGGCTCGCCGTCTATATCGGGCTCAATCTCGAGCATTTCGCCTTCGGCGAGGGACTCGGCGCCGAACTGGCGCCGGGCGGGCCGCAACCCGACGTGCTGAACTTCGCCTGGCGCGACTACGGCAACCGGGTCGGCGCCTGGCGGCTGCTCGACCTGTTCCAGGACCTGTCGCTGCCGGCCTCGGTCCTCCTCAACACCAGCCTCTACGCCTATTGCCCGGAGCTGGTCGCGGCCTTCCGCGACCGCGGCGACGAGATGGTCGGGCACGGCCGCAGCAACGCCGAGCGCCAGGGAACGCTGTCGGAGGACGCGGAGCGCGGCCTCGTCGCCGAGGCGACGGCGGCGATGATCCGCCACGAGGGACGCCACCCGGCCGGCTGGCTCGGTCCCTGGATCTCGGAGAGCCGGGTTACGCCGGACCTGCTCAAGGAAGCGGGCTACCGCTACCTGCTCGACTGGGCCATGGACGACCAGCCGGTGTGGCTGGCGACGCGCGCCGGCCCGATCCTGTCGGTCCCCTATCCCCAGGAACTGAACGACATTCCCGCCATCGTCGCGCGCCGGATGGAGGCCGACGCCTTCGCCGACATGATCGTCGACCAGTTCGAAGAGATGCGCGCGCAGGCGGCCGACGCGCCGCTGGTCATGGGGATCGCGCTGCACGCCTATCTCGTCGGCCAGCCCTACCGGCTGCGCCACCTGCGCCGGGCGCTCGCCCACATCGCCGCCGCGGCGGGCGAGGTCTGGATCACCCGTGCCGGCGCCATCGCCGCCCATGTCGAGCGCCTGCCGAGGGGCACGCTCGCCGAGCCGCCGGCCTGGAGCGGCGGCCCGTGAGCGCCGCCACCGCCGGCCCGGCCGGCGACCAGCCCGGCCGCGGCATCCTGCTGATGCTGATCGCCGTCGCCTGCTTCGTCGTCATGGATGCGCTCATCAAGTGGCTGAGCGCAACCTTCCCGACCATGCAGGTGGTGTTCTTCCGCAGCCTCTTCGCCCTCGTCCCGATCGCCGCCATGGTCGCCCACCAGGGCGGCATCGAGCGCCTGAAGACGAAGCGGCCGGGGATGCACGCACTCCGCTGCGCCGTCGGCCTCGGCTCGATGATCTGCTTCTTCCACGCCTTCCGGGTGATGCCGCTGGCCGACGTCATCGCCATCGGCTTCGCCGCCCCGCTCTTCGTCACCGCGCTCTCGGTGCCGCTGCTCGGCGAGAAGGTCGGCATCCGCCGCTGGACGGCGGTGGTGGTCGGGTTCGTCGGCGTCCTCGTCATGGTCCGGCCGGGGCTCGACCTGTTCGAGGTCGGCGCCGGGATCGCGCTCCTCGGCACGGTCGCCTATTCGCTGGCGATGATCCTGATGCGCGACCTCGGCAAGACCGACACGACGACCGCCATCACCTTCTACTTCACCATGTCCGCCACCATCGTCGCCGGCCTCGCCATGCCCTTCGTCTGGGTCGAGCCGCGCGACCTCTCGGACTGGCTGCTGCTGGCGCTGGTCGGCCTCATCGGCGGCGTCGCCCAGCTCCTGATGACCCAGGCCTTCCGCATCACCCCGGTCGCCGTCATCGCCCCCTTCGACTACACGGCGATGCTGTGGGGCAGCATCCTCGGCTATGCCGTCTGGGGCGAGGTGCCGGACGCGCCGCTCTGGGTCGGCGCGGCCATCGTCGCCGGCAGCGGCCTCTACATCGTCCACCGCGAGACGCGCCTGCGCGTGCCGCGGCTCAATATCGGGACCCGCTCGCCCCCTCGGCGCTGAGGGACCGCGCCGGCTCGACCGCGAGCGCGCCCCGCTTGGCCGTCCAGGCGACCCAGCGGAAGACCGCCGGGCGCTGCTCCGGCGCCGCCAGCGCCAGCAGGTCGGCGACGGTGCAGCCGCCGGCGAGCCGTTCCGCCAGCCGCGCCGCCAGTGCCGCCGGCGGCAGCGTGCCCTCGGGGACGGCCAGCAGCGGGTCGTCGCCGGCGACCCGGTCCGGACCCGGGACGAGCCGGTCCCCGGGGGCGAGACGGGCCGTCGGATAGCCGGCGAAGAGGGCATAGGGATCGACCGCGACGGCGGCCGCGGCAGCCGCGGCCCGGGTCTCGGGCGCCCGACGGCGGATCGCCGCCAGTTCCTGCCACAGGGCGCGATGGCGGGCGACGACGGCGGCCCAGTCGAATTCGGCCACGGCGCGCGCCCGCCCGGCCGCGCCCATGGCGCGGCGGCGGTCCGGGTGGGCGGCGAGTTCGGCGAGCGCGGTCGCCGCCGCGCGCACGTCGACCGGCGTGGTCTGGCTCAGCGCCAGGGCGAAGGGCTGGTAGGCGAGCGCGCCGCCCTGGTAACGCCGGCCGAGATCGGCGCCGGCACCGGCAGGCGGCGTCATGGTCGGCACCAGCACGCCGTCGGCGCCGTGCCGCACCGTCTCGCGATAGCCGTTCCAGTCGCTGGCGACGACCGGCAGGCCCGCCGCCATCGCCTCGACCGGTGCCAGGCCGAAGGTCTCCTGGATGCTGTCGGCGACGGAGACGAAGAGGTCGGCGGCGGCGAGCAGGCCGCGCTTCTCCTCGGCGTCGATGTTGGCGCGCACGATCGCCGGCACGCCCCCCGCATGGCGCTGCAGCGCGTCGCGATAGGCGGCCTCGATCCGCGGGTTGCGCACCCAGCCCGCCACCACCAGGCGCAGCCGCGCCCCGCGACGCGCGGCCTCGGCGACCGCCAGGAAGAGCGCCAGGGGATTGGCCTTGTCCTGGACGGCGAGGCGGCCCAGCGCCAGCACCAGGACCTCGTCGGCGGCGACCCCGAGGCGGCGGCGCCATTCCGTCCGGAGTCCGGGATCGGGCGCGAACGCGGCCGTCTCGACGCCGAGCGGGATGACCGGCCGCTCGGGCCGCGGGAACGGATCGCCGCCGCGGGCGGCATCGGCGGCATCGAGCAGCCGGTCGATCACCGAGCGGCCGGCAGCCGACGTGCAGACCAGTGCGTCCCAGGGCTGCACCGGCAGGGTCGCCCAGTCCGCCACCGCCTGCCAGGACGGCCGGTTGGAGAGGCTGTGGGTCAGGCCGACGACGCTGAAGGCGCGGGCATCGCCCGTCCGCAGGCCGAGCGCGGCGTCGATCCGGAGGTCGAGCCGCTGCAGCGTGCCGACGCGGGCAATGCCGTCCGCGGCGACCGGCATGACCCGCGCCGGGTCGAGTTCCGGCGCGGCCAGGACCCCGGGGCCGAGCGGAATCGGTCCTGGAACGTGGCGGCAGAGCGCACCGACGAAACCCGCGACCGCGACGTCGAGGCCGGCCATGCGCCCGGACGCGACATCGATCGGGCCGGGCAGGTGATGGAAGACTGGCAGCATCGGCGTCCGTTGCCGGCGAGGGCGCCGGCGGTCCAGAGGAGCGGGGTCAGGGGCGTTGGGTCAGGGCCGGGCGGAAGGACGGGCCAGGATCAGGTGGTCCTGGTGGTGCGGACGGTCGGCCCGGACCGGCGGGCGACCGCACCAGTCGCCCAGTTCGCGGGAGAGCACGACCAGGCCGCAGGCCGCGGCGGCCCCATCCAGCGCCGCCGGGTCCCAGGCGGTGAAGAGGTCCTTGCCGAAGCGCATGGTCAGCGGCGCGCGGTCGCCGGCCAGCCGTTCCGGCCCGTCCGGCCACTCGCGCAGGTAGGCGGCGGCCGCGGAATCGATCAGGAACACGGTGACGAGCGCCCGGCCGTCCGGCTTCAGGGCGCGGGCCAGTTCGCGCAGATAGTGGCGGGTGGTCGGCCCGTCGAGATGGGTGAAGACGGACAGCGCCAGCGCCCGGTCGACGCTGCCGTCGGCCACCGGAAACCGCCAGTCGGCGACCGGCACGGTGCCGCCGGGATTGAGGTGCGGTTCGGCGAGGTCGGCATGGACGAAGGTGAAGTCGGGACGGCGGGACCCGATTTCGCGCCGGCACCAGTCGATGCCGCCGCGCCACACGTCGAACCCGACATAGCCGCCGGGCGGCCGCAGCAGGTCGGCCAGTGCGATCGCGATGCGACCGGTGCCGCAGCCGATGTCGAGGAGGAGATGCCCGGGCGCGAGGCCGGTGTCCTCGACCAGGAACCGGCGGTAGCGGCGGCCGACGCGGCGGAACTGCTCGGGATCGGTGCTGCCGATCCACGCGAGGTGGGCGGCCGGCGGAATGTCGAAGATCGCGTTGTCCGCACCCATCCGGGGTACCCAGGCCGGCGATGCCGCTCCGATGATTGCTCCGTCGCGAAGGCTAGACCATCGCCGCCCGGAAAAACACCTATCCCGTGAGCGGCGCCGCCTCGGCCAGGAGCTCGGGATCGTCGTTGCGCACATTGCCGACCCGCGACGACACCGGATAGGCGACCAGCGCGTCCTCCGGCGCCGGCCGCAGCAGGTGGCCGACCGCCTCGGCCGGGCCGTCGATCCACGCCCCCCAGTCGGCCGGGTCGAGGATGACCGGCATGCGGTCGTGGATCGGGCGCAGCCGGTCGTTCGCATCGGTGGTGACGATGGCGAAGCTGTCGATCGCCGGCTGGTCGGGAGCGGGCGACCAGCGCTCCCAGATGCCGGCGAAGGCGAAGGGCTGCCGATCGGGCCGGACGATCCGCATCGGCTGCTTGCCGCCCGGCACGACCTGCCACTCGTAGAACCCGTCGGCCGGGACGAGGCAGCGGCGGTCGCGGAAGGCGTTGCGGTAGGCGGGCTTGGCGGCGAGCGTGTCGGCGCGGGCGTTGATCATCGCGAAGCGGGCGTCCGGCCCCTTCGACCAGGACGGGATGAGGCCCCAGCGCACCAGCGTCAGCCGCAGCCCGTCGCGGCCGCGGCGGACGACCGGGGCGTCCTGGGTCGGCGCGAGGTTGTAGCGGGCCGGCAGGTTCGGCACCGGCCCGACGGTGCCGAAGAGCCGCGCGAGCGCCTCGGGCGCGGTGGTGATGCTGTAGCGGCCGCACATCGGGCGAAGGCCCTAGCCGCCGCGGTGGGCGGCGGCCTCGGGCCGCGCGCCGTCCGCCGCGGCCCAGCGCAGCAGCGCCTTCTTGATCCGCTCCGGCGCGAAATCGAGCTGGGCGAGCGCCGCGCCGCGGTCGAAGACCTCGGAATAGCGGCGGATCGCGCCGTCGGGAGCGAGTTCGAAGCAGCCGATGCCGGCGAAGACGACGCGCCGCCCGGCCGCCTCCGGCAGGGTCGAGGTGTAGCTGAAGAGATAGCGGGCATAGCCGATCCGTCCGTCCGACACCGGGTCCGACATGTCCCAGCGGAAGTCCCGTCCGGCGCCATGGAAATGGTGCTGCAGCATCCGGGCGATCGCCGGCCGGCCGGTGAAGGGCCCGTAGAAGGCGTCGACATAGGTGCCGTCCACGGCGAAGAGGGCGGCCAGCGCGTCGCCGTCGCCGGCGGCGACGGCGCGGGTGAAGGCGGCGAGGGTCTCGGCGAAGGTCATGCGGGCACTCCTGCGGGATTGCGGGCCTGCTCGCGCTCGGCCAGCCGTCGCCAGTTGCCGAGCGAGCGGACATGGGCGGCGACGAGCGCGCTCCAGCCGCGCCGGCGCCAGTCCTCGGCGAGCGCCGACGGCAGGGCGCCGTAGCGGACGTGGTCGACCACCAGGAGATGCGCGAAGTCCGGGCGGGCGGCGATCGGATGGTCCTGGTTGGCGGCGACCGGGACGAGCAGGCGGCGCTCGGCGAGGGCGGCGACCAGCGCCGCCGCCGCGACCTGCTCGCGCATCAGGGCTTCGGCGACGGTGGCGCCCGCCTTGCCCAGGTCCGTCAGCCGGCCGCCGGCGATCAGCTTCGCGGCGCCGTCGCGGCCGAGCCAGGGGCAGGCCTCGTCGACGCACAGGGTCCAGCGCCGGTCCGGCCCTTCGGGCTGCACCGAGAACGGGTACTGCCGGACGACCGCGGGCACGTAGGTCGATGCGGCCCAGGTCTTGCCGGCGACGAACAGGTTGTCGCCGGCGCGGCCGCCGACGACCGCGACGGCGCCCGGCGGATCGAGGGTGAAGCACACGGGATAGCTGTTCGAGGCCGGCTCGATCTCGGCGCCGCCGAGCGGCATCAGATGGCGCGCGGCGGCGAAGTCGAGTTCCGAACGCGTCACGCCGATGCCGTCGTGCCGGCGCAGGCTGACGATCGCCGGTCGGCGCGACAGGCTGGGCGGCACGAAACGGGCGGCGGGACCGGCGGCGGCGACCGATGCCGCCGGCGCCGGCTCCGGCTCCGGTGGCGGCGCCGGGCGGGTGTCGACCGCCTCGGCGAGGCGCAGCTTGGAGGCATGGGTGACCGGCGCCCGCGTGCCGGTCGGCAGGCGGCCACGGAAGTAGAACTTCTGCCAGCCCTCGCGGACCGCCTCGGGCTCGCGCTCGGCGAGCTGGCGCAGGAACTCGGTGCGGCGGTCGCGGTAGGCCTCGTACTCCGCCTTCAGTTCCGGATCGGCGTCGATCGAGCGGATGGTCGGAACGACCCCCTCGAGGCCGCCCGCCGGGACCGGGACGATCTGGCAGAAGGGCTCGCCCTTCTCGAACCGCACCCGACCCGCCCGCGTCATCTGCCAGTTCATGGTGAAGGGAAAGGGCAGCCAGTCGGTCTCGACGATGCCGGTCAGCGGCTGGATGCCGTCCTTGGGCCAGTTGAGCGGGCCGCCGACGAGCAGGTTCCAGCCGGGCTCGGTGCGGAAGAGGTAGCCCGGATGGAAGGTCAGGACGCCGCGGGCGAAGTGCGACTGGCAGAAATGCTCCAGCCCCGGAACCGGGTCGGTGAAGGCGACCCGGATGTCGGCCCGGTCGGGCCCGCCCGTGTATTCGATGTCGATGGCGCAGGGGGCGAGCAGGTGCCAGCCGAAGGCGTTGGCGATGTTGAGCGGCAGGCAGCGATAGGGATAGCGCTCGGGCGAGGCGTCCATCCAGGCGCGATCCTGCGGCGCCGGCACGATCTCGCAGGCGACGCCCCCGGTGGCATAGCAGTCGAGCTTCATCGGTGGCCCCGAACCCGTCGCCGCGACATGCGGGGACTTGCGTCGGGAGACAATAGCGCAGGTCGGCCGCGGACGCTGTGCCGCAGCCGACCGCTCCGCCATCACACGATCATGAAGTCGGCTTCCGTGAGTTGCGACTTCTGCACCCCGACGAGCAGGACGCCCTGCCCGTTGCCGAGATCGAGAAACGCCCCGTCCGGCGTGTCGATCACCCGCCCCAGCAGGTCGGCCGGGCTGCCGATCGCGACGCCGTTGATGCTGCCGTCGACGAGATCGACGAGCAGGGTGTCGTCCGTCGGGGCGAAATCCTCGACGCGATCGGACCCGCTCTCCCCGGCGAAGTAGAACTGGTCCGCCCCGACGCCGCCGACGATGGTGTCGTTGCCGCGGTCGCCGGACAGGAAGTCGTCGCCGGCACCGCCCGCGACCTGGTCCATTCCCTGGCCGCCATGGGCGGTGTCGTTTCCGGCCGCGCCCTCGACGATGTCGTTGCCGATGTTGCCGTTGATCCAGTCGTCGCCGTTCTCGCCGAGGACGCGGTCGTTGCCCTGCCCGCCCATCACCGTGTCGAGCCCGTCGCCGCCGCGGATCTCGTCGTTGCCCTTGTTGCCGTTGATCCAGTCGTCCCCGTTGTCGCCGAAGAGACGGTCGTCCCCGTCCATGCCGAGGACCCGGTCGTCGCCGGCACCGCCGCGGATCGAGTCGGCGGCACTGCCCCCCGTCAGTTCGTCGTCGGTGAAGGACGCGCCGACGATCACCCCGCCGACCACCGTCGAGGGTCCGGTCCCGGGATCGCCGCCATTGTCCGGCGGCGGCGGAGGTGGCGGCGGCGAGACGGGCGGCGGCGGAGAAGTCGGGGGCGGCGGTGGCGGTGGCGGCGAAGCCGGATCGCCGACCACTTCGGCGAGCACGCCGCTCTGTCCGCCGATGGTCTGGACACGGGCGGTCAGCACCTCGTTCTCGGCCCCGATCAGCGCCATCGTCTGCGGACTGCCGCTGGCGTCCAGCGGCAGTTCGTTGACCGTGTTCTTCGGCAGCTGGAAGCCCTCCAGCAGATCGGCCAGGTCGGCGGTGCCGCCGACGATGAAGATGCGATCGCCGCCGAGCCCGAAGTCGCTCACGGTGTCGTTCGCGAGATCGTCGGCCGTTCCGATGAAGAAATCGTTGGCGTCGCCGCCCTCGAACTGGTCGGCGACCGGACCGCCGGCGATCGTATCGCCGCCATGGTTGCCGTCGATGACGAACGCCCCGGTCGAATCGGGTGCGATCGTCGCGACGTCGGGCGTCGGCGTCCCGTCGACGGTCAGCGGCTGGTCGGTGGTGTTGGCATAGGCGGCGACGATGGCGCCGATGATCTTGACGTTGGCGACCGACACGTTGGTCGAGCCGTCGTCGGTGTTCCCCGGCTCGCCGATCCGGATGCCGACGCTGGTCCCGTCGATGCGGCCGTTCTCAATGCGGACATCGTCGAGCGTCGCCGGGTTGCCGGCATAGCTGCCCTGCGTGCGCGCCCGGATGACGATCGCGCCGCCGAGGATGCTCGGCACCGCATCCTGGCCGTCGCGGTTGCTGTCCCCGACGTCGCGGAGATCGAAGTTCCGCAGGACGATGTTCTCGTAGTTGCCGTACTTGAGGTTGAAGTCGATCCCGACGCCGGACGGTCCCGCCGGATTGCCCATCGGCAGCGGGCGCCCGAA
Organism: Allostella sp.; assembly: GCF_041913585.1. Taxonomy (NCBI): domain Bacteria; kingdom Pseudomonadati; phylum Pseudomonadota; class Alphaproteobacteria; order Rhodospirillales; family Allostellaceae; genus Allostella; species Allostella sp. The sequence continues at coordinate 2,147 of NZ_JAYSFE010000123.1, read as the reverse complement.
GTCGCCCGCGTCCTCCATGGTGATGTTCTCGATGACGGCGTTGCTGAGCTGCTCGAAATAGATGCCCTTGAAGACGAAGCGGGCGAAGGCCGTGCCGTCGATGTGAATGTCGTCGAAGCTGCCGTCGCCGATCGCCGCCTCGACGTTCATGCCGAGCACGCCGTCCGTGATCGACCCGCCGAGCATCTCGAATCCGGTCACCTTGGCGGTGCCGCCGCGGTGGATGCCGATGACGGTGTTGCTGATCTCGACCCCGTCCAGGGTCAGGCCGTCGTTGCTCTGCAGCGCCACGCCGTGCAGGAACTCGCGGATGGCGACGTCGCGGATCGTGACGTCGTCGGCCGCGATCGTGAACCCGGCCCCGGACGAACCATCATAGGCCGCCTGGGTCTTCATCCAGTCGAAGAGGCTGACGCCCTCGGGCTTGTTGTTGGGCGCGTCGCTGAACGTGCCTTCGATGACGACCCCGTCCTCGCCCTCGATCGTCAAGGATCGGTCGACGACGATGTTCTCGTGGTACGTGCCGGCCGCGACCTGGATCGTGTCGCCGGCCGAAGCGGCAGCAATCGCAGCCGATATGGTGGTGTAGTCGCCGCCTCCTGCGGCATCGACGCTGATGATCATACCGCTTCCCCCCGACAATCCGCCGCACCGGTCGTCCGCGAACCGGGCCGTATCTTTGCACGTTGTATAAGCTTAGCACTCAAAATGAACAAATCGCTACAATCCACTCGAATTAATTGGCCATGGTTGTCCGGGGCCGGCGGCGGCGCGCCGGCGCGTCCGTGGTCGGCCATCCGGGGATGCGTGCCGTCGGTCGAGCCGCCCCCGGGCCGGACCGAACCGCGGGTCAGCTCGGCGGCGCCATCCGCCCCAGCGGCGCGTCGTCGTCGGGAAAGGCGGCCGCCGGGCCCTCGCCCGCCGGCACGGCGTAGAGGATCCACTGGAAGCCGCGCACCTCCGGCGGGATCGCCTGGACGATCGTCAGCCCGACGGAATCGAACAGCCCGCGCACGAAGCCGAGGTCGTACACGACCGCGTTCGTCGGATCGTCGAGGTTGATGTAGAGCGCGTTCTGGAAGTCCTGCGGCATCGGGAACAGCGCCTTGTCGAACAGGAACCAGGTGGACCGGAAGAGCCCTCCCGGTCGGCGCATGACGCGGGCGCATTCCGACATATAATGTGCCACCTCCGGCTGCAGGATGTGGGTGAAAACGGAATGGGCGATGACCAGCGACGCGCCGCCGTCGGCGGCCGGGAACGGCAGCGGCTGCCGCGATCCCGCCGGGTTGAGGCCGCGGTTGAAGATGTCGAGATGGTCGAACCGGAGACCGGGCCGGGCCGGCGCCAGATTGGCGCGGCACCAGGCGATGGAATGGGGATTGAGGTCGACTCCGACATAGGTTTCCGGCGGTGACCGCTGGAACATCATCTGGCGGGCCAGCCGACCGCAGCCGCAGCCGAGATCGAAGACGCCGGAATAGTCGATTCCCGGGCGTTCGTGGCCGAAGACGTCGACGCGGTGCGGATTGCGATAGAAGTCCGGATCGACCGGCCCGACGGTACGCATCAGTTCGATCGGCGGCAGCGGCACCTCGTCTTCGCCGAGCATCGTGACGTGGTTCAACGAGATCCCTCCATGACCAACCATCCGGGCCCGGGCCGCCGCGCCCTCTTCTCCGTCTGCGCCCCCAACTACCTCGCCCGCGTCGCGACCCTGATGGAAAGCGCGGCCCGGCTGCTGCCGGACCATGATCGTCACGTCGTGCTCGCCGTCGAGCGTCCGGCCCCCGGCGACGCCGCCACCTTGCCGGGCGGCACCCGGCTGCGGACGCCGGCGGAGGCCGGAGTTCCCGACCTCGACGTCCGACGGCGCCTCTACAACGTCACCGAATTCTGCACCGCGATCAAACCCGATCTAATTCTGTCGCTGTGGGCGGAGGGCTACGACGAGGTCCTCTATTTCGACCCCGACATCGTGCTCTTCGTGCCCCCCTCGGCGATCGCGGCCGCCTGGGAGGCGGGGGCGGAAGTCGTGCTGACGCCGCACCTGCTGACGGGTGGCGATCATCCGGACTGGGTGATGCGCGCCGTCAGCCTGAGCGGCCAGTACAATCTGGGTTTCATCGGCCTGCGCGCCGGGCCGG
>NZ_JAYSFE010000122.1:0-13352 GCF_041913585.1 Allostella sp. | reverse complement strand
GCGATCCACAGGCCCGCGGTCGGGATGCAGCGCTTGAGGAAGATGCCGGGCAGCAGGGTCGGCTCGTCCTCGTCGCCGGTCGCCACCAGGGTCGGCACGGTCAGCTTCCGCAGCTCCGCCTCGAACTCGTAGATCGACGGCCGGCCGGCCTGGACGCCCTTCAGCGTATTGGCGGAGCCGATCGCGGAATGGCCGGCGAGGTTGCGCGCGAACTCGCGCCAGCCGCGCGGGTCCTTGTTCTGGTACTGGACCCGGGTCGGCGCCACCGCGTAGCCCTCGGCGCCGACCGCCATGCCCTGCGTCAGCAGCCGGTCGGCCATCGCCTGCGCGTCGGCGCGGAACTGGGGCTGGCGCTCGATCTCGGCGCCGTGACCGCAGCCGGCGACGACCAGCGAGCGGGCGAGGTCGGGGTGGCGCATGCCGAAATGGACCGTGCAGAACCCGCCCATCGACAGGCCGACGACATGTGCCTTCGCGATGCCGAGCGTCCGCAGCAGGTCGTGGGCGTCGGCGACGGCGCGGTCCTGGGAATACATCCCCGCATCCTCGGGCACGTCGGACGGCGGGTAGCCGCGCGCATTGTAGGTGATGCAGCGGTACTGCCGCGACAGGGCGCGGACCTGTGGCTCCCAGCTCGAATGGTCGCCGGCGAACTCGTGGACGAAGAGGACGGGGAAGCCGGCTCCCGTCTCCTCGTAGTAGAGCTGGACCCCGTCGCTGACGGTCGCGTGCGGCATGGCGGCGCTCCTCCCTGCCGGCGCCTCGGCCGGCGTTGATCGGTCCCTACGGATAGCCCAAACTCGGCCGCGGCTCATCGCCCAATCCGGAGGTTTCCTTGGACGAGACGCATCGCGGGCGGACGGCGCTGGTGACCGGCGCCGCGCGGGGGATCGGTCGCGCCATCGCCGCGGGGCTGGCCCGGCGCGGCGCGCGGGTGGCGGTGATGGACCTCCGGCTCGCCGACGCCGAGGCGGCCGCGGCCGGCATCGGTCACGGCGCGATCGCGGTCGCGGGCGACGTCGCCGACTGGGAATCGTTCCGTGCCGCCCATGCCGCCGCCCGGGCCCGGCTCGGCCCCTTCGACATCCTCGTCAACAATGCCGGCATCTCGCCCAAGCGCGACGGCGCCCGGGTGCCGGCGGCCGAGATGGACCCCGCCGAGTGGGCCCGTGTCGTCGACGTCAACCTGACCGGCTGCTTCCACGGCGTGCGGCTGGTGGCACCCGGCATGATCGCCGCGCGGCGGGGCGCCGTCGTCAGCGTCTCCTCGGTTGCCGGCAAGCACTATTCCTCGATCGTCGGCGTCCACTACGCCGCGACCAAGGCGGCGATCGTCGGGCTGACCCGCCATCTGGCGGGCGAACTCGGCCCGCACGGCATCCGCGTCAACGCGATCGCGCCGGGCCGCATCGAGAGCCCGATGATCCACACGGTGGGGGCGGCGGTGAACGCGGCCGCGCTGGCGGCGACGCCGCTCGGCCGCCTCGGCACGGCCGACGACTGCGCCGACGCCGTCGCCTACCTCACCTCCGACCAGGCCAGCTTCGTCACCGGCGTCACCCTCGACGTCGCGGGCGGGCTGTCGATGACCTGACCCCCGACCATCCCCGCCTCCGGACATTCCCATGATCGCCAACCAGAACGCCGCCCACACCGTCGTCCGCGCCTTCCGTCGCCACGGCGTCGAGGTCGCGTTCGGACAGAGCATCCCGACCGCCTTCCATCTGGTGGCCCCCGGCTACGGCATCCGCCAGTTCGCCTACCGCACCGAGAATGCCGGGGCGGCGATGGCCGACGGCTATGCCCGCATCTCGGGCCGGGTCGCGGTGGTGACGGCCCAGAACGGCCCCGCCGCGACCCTGCTGGTGCCGGGGCTGGCGGAGGCGCTCAAGGCCTCGATCCCGATCGTGGCGCTGGTCCAGGACGTCGCCCGCGGCGCGACCGACCGCAACGCCTTCCAGGAGCTCGACCATCTCGACCTCTTCCGCGGCGTCGCCAAGTGGGTGCGCCGGGTCGCCCAGGCCGACCGCATCGACGACTATGTCGATATGGCGTTCACCGCCGCGGCCGGCGGGCGGCCGGGGCCGGCGGTGCTGATCGTGCCGATCGACCTCTTCCAGGATGCCGCTCCGGCGGAGTCGGGGCGCGTCGCCAGCCTCGGCGCCTATCCGCTCGACCGGCCGCAGGCCGACCCGGCGGCGGTGGCGGCGGCCGCCGACCTGCTGGCGGCGGCCGAGCATCCGCTGGTGGTGGCGGGCGGCGGCGTCCATTCCTCGGGCGCGGCGGCGGCCCTGGCGGCCCTCCAGGAGCGGGCGCACCTGCCGGTCGGGACGACGTCGATGGGCAAGGGCGCGGTCGACGAGGGCCATCCCTTGTCGGTCGGCGTCATCGGCTACTTCATGGGCCGGCGCGGCATGGGCAAGTTCATGCGGCCGCTCGTCGACCGGGCGGACGTGGTGCTCCTGGTCGGCAACCGCACCAACCAGAACGGCACCGATTCCTGGAAGCTCTTTCCGCGCGGCGCCCGCTTCCTCCATCTCGACATCGACGGCGCCGAGATCGGCCGCAACTACGAGGCGATGCGCCTCCAGGGCGATGCCCGGGCGACGCTGGCGGCGTTGACCGAGGCACTCGCCCGGCGCGACCTGGGGAAGCGGGCGACGGCCCGGCCCGCCCTCGAAGCGGCGATCCGCGCGGGCCGGCAGGCCCATGCCGAGGAGGCCGCGCCCGTGACCGGCTCGTCGGCGCGGCCGATGCGGCCCGAGCGGATCATGGCCGAGATCGACCGGCGCCTGACGCCCGACACGATCGTCGTCGCCGACGCCAGCTACGCCTCGATCTGGATCAACAACTACCTGCGGGCGAGGCGGCCGGGGCAGCGCTTCCTGACACCGCGCGGCATCGCCGGCCTCGGCTGGGGGCTGCCGATGGCGATCGGCGCCAAGGTCGCCTCGCCGTCGAGCCCGGTCGTCTGCGTCGCCGGGGACGGCGGCTTCGCCCATGTCTGGGCCGAACTGGAGACGGCGCGCCGGATGGGGACGCCGATCCCCATCACCGTCCTCAACAACCAGATCCTGGGCTATCAGAAGCACGCCGAGACGGCGACCCACGGCGCCTACACCGACGCCGTCGAGTTCGCCCCGGTCGACCATGCCGCGATCGCGCGCGCCTGCGGCTGCGCCGGCGTCCGCATCGAGGACCCGGCCGACTACGGCCCGGCGCTGGAGGCGGCGCTGGCGGCCGACGTGCCGACGGTGATCGACGTCGTCACCGATCCCGCGGCCTATCCGCCGGTCACCATGTTCGACGGCAAGCTGGGGGGCGTCTGATGCGCTGGGACACGATCGTCGTCGGCGCCGGCTCGGCCGGGGCCGTGGTCGCCGCCCGCCTGTCGGAGGATGCCCGCCACCGGGTGCTGCTGCTGGAGGCGGGGCGCGACTACCGCTCGGCCGAGGTGCCGGCGGCGATGGCGAGCGCCAATCCGCTCCGCATCATCCTGCCGCCGGCCCTGCAGGCGGAATGGCAGTGGCCGGGCCTGATGTGCCGGCGCACCCGGGCACAGGACCCGAAGCTCTACTGGCGCGGCCGCGGCATGGGCGGCTCGTCCGCGGTCAACGCCCAGATCGCCATCCGCGGCGTCCCCGACGCCTTCGAGGACTGGGCCGAGCGCGGCTGCGAGGGCTGGGGCTGGGACGAGGTGCTGCCCTATTTCAACCGGCTCGAGAGCGACCTCGATCACGGCGCCGCCCGCTGGCACGGCGGCGACGGCCCGATCCCGGTCTATCGCGCCCCGCGCGCGGCCTGGGGGCCGGTCGACCAGGCGCTGGCCGAAGCGGCGCTGGCCCTGGGCTATCCGTGGAACGACGACCTCAACGCCCCCGACGCCAGCGGCGTCGCCTGCTACCCGATCAACAGCCGCGACGGGCGCCGGGTCTCGACCAACGACGCCTATGTCGAGCCGGCGCGGTCGCGGCCCAACTTCCGGGTCCAGGGCGGGGCGCTGGTCGACCGCATCGTCTTCGAAGGCGGGCGGGCCGTCGCCGTCGAGGCGCGGATCGACGGCGAGATGCGGCGCTTCGAGGGCGCGCGGATCGTGCTGTCGGCGGGCGCGGTGCATTCGCCGGCGATCCTGATGCGCTCGGGCGTCGGCGATCCCGCCGTCCTCGGCCGCTTCGGCATCCCGGTCGTCCATGCCAACCCGCATGTCGGCCGCCACATGCTGGAGCATCCGACGATCCGCGCATTGCTGCGCCTCAGGCCGGAGCGGCGGCCGCGGGACGTCGACTTCCGTCATACCAACTGCTGCGTCACCTGGTCGTCGGGCCGGCCCGGCGGCGGCCACAACGACATGATCTTCATGGGCTTCAACCACCGCGGCTTCGAGGACGACGATCCGGCGCGCGCCGCCGAGGGCGCGATCGCGGCGGCGCTCTTCCAGGCCTATTCGGAGGGCGAGATCGTGCTCCGCGACCGCGACCCGGCGGTCGATCCGCTGGTCGACGCCAACATGCTCGACGACGCGCGCGACCGCGACCGGCTGCGGCTCGGCGTGCGGCGGCTGGCGGCGATCGTGGCGCATCCGGCGATTGCCGACATCTGCGAGCGCATCGGCTTCGGCTTCGCCGACCGGACCTTCGCCGAGGCGGCGGCGCTGCCCGACGACGAACTGGACGCCGCCATGCTGGCCGAGTGCGGCGACGCCCAGCACCCGGTCGCGACCTGCCGCATGACGGCGCACGAGGACCCGCGCGGCGTCGTCGACCCCGACTGCCGGGTGCGCGGCGTCGACGGCCTCTACGTCGTCGACGCCGCGATCATGCCGTCGGACTGCCGCGCCAACACCCACCTGACGACGGTGATGATCGGCGAGAAGATGGCCGACCGGCTGGCGCGGTTGCCGGGGTAGGCGGGGCCTACTTCTTCTTGCCGCCCGAGGCCGCCGGCTTGCCCGGCGGCAGGGTCGAGAAGGGCGACGACGCAGGGGCGGGCTTGGCCTTGTCCTGCTTGGGCTTCTTGGCTTCGCGGTTGCTGCGCTGCTGACCTTTGGCCATGCGGCCCTCCGGGTTGGACGCCGGCGCCGGCCGGTGATGGCCACCGGGGGGAAGCCGCGCCTCGCCCGATGCTACGCCGCAATTCGTCGGCGGTCAGGCCCCGATGACGACCGGGCTCGCCATCTGCCGCACCGTCTTGGCGATCGCCATGGCGACCAGCCGGCCCGTCTTGGGGTTGTCGTCGGTCGGGATCACCTCCTCGCGGAAGGTGAAGCGGCCGAACGTCCCCTCGGCCTCGATCTCGACGACATGCACCGTGATCCCGGGATCGGCGACGATGACGAGGCGGGTGCGGTCGAGGCCGATGCCGGCCAGTGCGGCGGCGGCCGAGATGTTGACGTTCTGGGGATAGGCCCGGGCGCCTTCCCGCACCGGGCCGTCGTGGAGGACGACGGGCGCCGTCAGCCGGTCGAGGTCGACCAGTCCCTCGGCGGCGGTGCCCTTCCAGGAGAGCGGATCCTTGCGCACGGTGACGGTGACGCGGTCGAGGCCGCCGACCGCGCCGGCGGCCAGGATGTCGAGCGCGCCGATACCGGCCGACGGCAGGATCAGCCGCCGCCCGCTTTCCGTGGCGGCCGCGCGCAGTCGCTCGAAGAGCGCGTCGTCCGTCAGCGCGCCGACCGAGGTCAGCACGAGGTCGGCGCCGGCGCGCAGCGCCCGTTCGCCATGATCGCGGACCGCCTGGTGGCCGGCGCCCTCGACGACGGCGTCGTAGGCGGCGGCGAAGAAGCGGTCCGGGTCGTGGGTCAGGCCCGGAACGTCGGTCGCCGCGCGCGGGCGGCGAACGAGGACGCCGGTGCAGGCGACCGGCCCGAGCGTGCCGCCGGCGATGCGCGACAGCAGGTCCCGCCCGATGGCGCCGAGGCCGACGAGGCCGATGCGGAACGGCCGCGTCATGCCCGCCGCCGGCGCAGCCGCTCGACGATCACGCCGCAGATGCCGGCCGGCATGAAGATGATGAAGAGGATGAGCATGACGCCGTAGATGGTGGGCGCGGCGCCGATGAAGTGGGTCCCGAAGAGGATGCGCAGGAACTCCTGCAGCACGATGGTCAGGACGGCGCCGACGGTCGGACCGAGGATGACGTACATCCCCCCCGAAATCGCGGCGAAGACGATCTGCAGCGAGACCCCGACCCCCGCCATGGTCTCGGGGTTGAGGTACATCTGGTACTGCCCGACGAGGCCGCCGCCCAGTGCCGTCAGCGCGGCGCTGATGGTGGTGACGGTGAGCTTCTGCCGGGTGACGTCGATGCCGACGGCGGCGGCGGCCGTCTCGTCGTCGGAGATGGCGTCCATGGCATGGCGCGTCATGCTGCGGTCGACGCGGTCCCAGATCAGGAGGCCCACGGCCCACACGCCGAGCGCCACCCAGTACCAAGTGACGCGGGTGAACTGCAGCGCCTCCAGGCTGTTGGGCGGGACCGTGTTCGGCGTCATGCCGAGCGAGCCGCCGGTGACGTCGCGCCAGGCGACGATCGAGAGGCGGACGACCTCGGTCAGCGCCAGCGTGACGAGGGCGAAATAGTGGCCGACGACCTTGAGCCGCGAGCAGGGATAGCCGATCACCAGCGCGACCAGCACCGCGATCGCGATGCCGAGCGGCAGGCCGAGCCAGGGCGAGAGGCCCCAGTGGTTCCACAGCAGCGCCGTCGTGTAGCTGCCGAGCCCGAGGAAGGCGCCGTGGCCCAGCGAGACCAGGCCGAACCGGCCCATGATCGTCCACGCCGTGTAGACGAAGGCCCAGAGCAGGACGAGGATCAGGATGTGGAGCGTGTAGTCCGAGATCGGCAGGAACGGCGGCAGCAGCAGCGCCACGCCGAGGATTCCCCAGCCGGCCTTCACGACTTCACCCCGAACAGGCCCTGCGGCCGCACGAAGATCATGACGATGAAGAGCAGGAAGGCCAGCACGTAGGACAGTTCGATCGAGGTGTAGAAGCCGCCGACCGAGATGATCTGGCTCATGACGAAGGCGGCGACGAAGCCGCCGATCATGCTCCCGAGGCCGCCCAGCACGCAGATCATGAAGGTGATCGGGCCGAAGGACAGGCCGATGAAGGGATGCACGTCGTACTGCAGCACCAGCAGCGCCGCGGCGAGCCCGGCGAGGCCGCCGCCGAGCGCCGAGGTGATGAGGTAGACCCGCTTCGGGTCGACGCCCATCAGGATCATGATCTCGCGGTCCTGGGCGATGGCGCGGATGGCGGTGCCGACATAGGTCCGCTTGAGGAAGAGCCAGAGCCCGAGCATGCCGAGCAGCGCGACGCAGAACGCCATCAGCCGGGCGAAGCTGACGAAGAGGTCGCCGACCTCGATGATCGGCAGGCGCAGGCCGATGTTGCGGAAGTCGGCGCCGAAGAGCAGCGTCGCGAAGCTCTGCAGGAAGAAGAGCAGGCCGCCCGTCGCCAGGAGCTGGTTGATCGGCGCCGAGCCCAGGATCGGCGAGATGATGAGCTTGTGGACCAGCATGCCGAGGATGGCGACGAAGACCACGGCCGCCGGTGCCGCCGCCCACAGCGGCACGCCCTGGACGACGTAGAGCCAGTAGATCGCGTACATGCCGCACATGACGAGTTCGGCGTAGGCGATCCAGACGACGTCGATGACGCCGAAGATGAGGTTGAGCCCGAGCGCCAGCAGCGCCAGGACGCCGCCCAGCAGGATGCCGTTGACGACGGCCTCGAGGAGGAAGATGTCCATGTCGGGGCGCCCTCAGATGCCGAGATAGGCTTCGCGGATGGCGGGATCGGACTTGAGTTCGGCCGCGGTGCCGGACTTGCCGATCGTCCCCACCTCCAGCACGTAGGCGCGGTCGACCAGCTCCAGCACCTGGCGGACGTTCTGCTCGACGATGAGCACCGTGAACCCCTCCTGGCGGATGCGGTGGACGAGGTCGAACACCTGGTCGACGATGACCGGCGCAAGGCCGGCCGAAGGTTCGTCCATGAGCAGCAGCTTCGGCTTCGACATCAGCGCGCGGCCGATGGCGCACATCTGCTGCTCGCCGCCCGACATGGTGCCGGCGATCTGCGAGCGCCGCTCGCGCATCCGCGGGAAGAGCGAGTAGACCCACTCCAGCCGCTCTGCGAAATGCGGCCGCGCGCCCGGCGAGAAGGCGCCCATCTTCAGGTTCTCCTCCACCGTCAGGCGCGGGAAGAGGCGGCGGTTCTCGGGGACGTGGGCGATGCCGAGCTCGACGATGCGATGCGGCGGGACGGCCGCGAGGTCGGCACCCTCGAAGACGACGCGGCCGGCGCGCGGCGCCAGCAGGCCGGAGATCGCCCGCATCAGGGTGGTCTTGCCGGCACCGTTCGGTCCGACCACTGCGACGGCTTCGCCGGCGGCGACCGTCAGCGCCACGTCGTGCAGCGCCCGGAACCCGCCATAGCCGGCTTCCAGGCCCCGGACCTCGAGCATCGCGGCCGGCCGCGACGCGTCAGTGGGCGCCATGGTCGCGACCCAGATAGACCTCGATCACCCGCGGGTCGCGGACGACCTCGGCCGGCAGGCCCTCGGCCACCTTCTGCCCGTGGTGCAGCACCATCACCCGGTCGACCACCTTCATCAGCACGCCCATGATGTGTTCGACCCAGACGATGGTGATGCCCATCTCGCCGCGGACGCGGCGCAGCATGTCGGCGGCCTGCTGCATTTCCGAATGGTCGAGGCCGCCCAGGCTCTCGTCGGCGAGGAGGAGCTGCGGATGTGTCGCCAGCGCCCGGGCGAGCTCCAGCTTCTTGAGGCCGGCGGCACCCAGCCCGTCGACCCGGGCCTCGGGGTCGACGGGCAGGCCGACGAGCGCCAGCGCGGCGCGCGCCCGTTCCTCGGCGGTCGCCCGGTCGATCCTGCCGGCACGGCCGAAATGGGCCGCGACGATCGCATTCTCCAGGATCGACAGGCGGCGGAAGGGGCGCGGGATCTGGAAGGTCCGCGCCAGTCCGCGATGGACGATGTCGCTGGCGGCGCGGCCGGCGAGCTCGGTCCCCTCGAAGCGGATCGAGCCGCGGGTCGGCGCCAGCGCGCCCGAGATCAGGTTGAACGTCGTGCTCTTGCCCGACCCGTTGGGCCCGATCAGCCCGAGGATCTCTCCCCGGGCGACCGAGAACGACACGTTGTCCACCGCCACGAACCCGCCGAAGGTTCGCGTCAGACCCTCCACCTGGAGCATGGCCGGAGGACGGTCCGGTCAGCGCGCGGCGTAGGGCGAGGAGGCCGGCAGCGGGATGACCGGGTCGATGGTCCGGAGCGCGGTCGGCCAGGCGATCTTTGTCTGGCCGCCGATATACTGCATGACGACCGGGCTCGAGCGCTCGTTCTGGCCCGCGAGTGGATGCCCGGGCGGGTAGAACTTGACGCCGTAGCCCTGGACCGTGCCGCCCTCCGGGATGTCGACCTCGAGCGCCGCCTTGCGGATCGCGTCGGCGCCGAAGCCGCCGTGCTTCTGGATGGCCGCGGGCAGGACGGTGTCGAGCAGGACCCAGGTCTGGTTGAAGCCCATGCTGGCGTGCGGCGGCACTTCCTTGGCGCCGGTCTTCTCCTTGTAGCGGCGCACCATCTCGGCGGTCAGTTCGCCGATCCCGGGCTTCAGCGTCTTGGGATCGAGCAGCTGGGCCGCGACCGGATCGACGTTGAAGACGTGGTCGACGTCCTTGCCGAAGGTCTCGACCAGCTTGTCGATCTGGCCATAGCCGGCGCCGTGGCCGATGAGGGCCTTGAAGCGCAGGCCCTGCTCGCGTGCCTGGCGCAGCAGCAGGGTGATGTCCGGGTTGTAGCCGGTGTGGAGGATGACGTCCGGCCGCGCCCGGCGCAGCTTGGTGACGAGCGAGGAGAGGTCGGGCGAGGTCGCGGCATAGCCCTCCTTGAGGACGATCTGCATCCCGCGCTGCTTGGCGCCGGTCTCGTTCGACGAGGCGACGCCGACGCCGTAGGGGCCGTCCTCGTAGATGATCGCGACCTTGATGTCCTTGGGCTCCATGCCGAGCTTGGGCTTGGCGACCTCGGCCAGGAACTGGGTCGAGGCGTCGCCGAACTGGTCGGAATGGACCTGGGCGCGGAACGTGTACTGCAGGTTCCGGTCCTTGACGACGGCGGTCGCGATCGCGGTCGTGATCCAGAACACCTTCTTCTGGGCGTCGACCCGCTGGGCGATCGGCACCGCGTGGGCGGAGGAGAAGACGCCGAGCAGGACGTCGGCGCGCTCCTGGCTCAGGAGGCGCTCGGCCTCGTTGATGGCGACGTCGGCCTTGCTCTGGGCGTCGGCCGCGATCGGGACGATCTTGTGCTTGCCCAGCACGCCGCCCTTCTCGTTGACCATCTCGATGGCGATGTTGGCGCCGACCGACGACGCGATCGACCCCGCCGCCGCGAGCGGCCCCGACAGGTCGTAGAGGACGCCGATCCGGATGTCCTGGGCGGACGCCCCGGAGAGGCACACGGCAACACCCGCCGCGGCCAGAAACAGGCTGCGCATGTCGATTCCTCCCGATGATGCCGCGGTCCGCCTGCGCCCTATGCGAGCACGGCGGCCGGGCTTGTGTGTTGGCGCCGACGCTAGCGGTCGTCGCTTCCCGGCGTCAAGCTCCGCTCCGGCGATCGCCGCCGGGGCGGCGCGGAAATGCGCCCATTGCGCGCGAAGCCGTGGACGGCCTGTAAGATTAGCTTCATCATCCCGTCGCAAATGTCGGACTAGACATGGCCGCTGGCACGTCGCGTGCCTCGCGCAATCGTGTCGACCAACAACACTGGCAGGGGGTGCAATGAACAAGCTGGCAGCAGGTTTGGCGGCCGCGGTCACCGCGTCGGCGGTGGCGGTCGCCATGGCCCAGGGCGCGCTCGCGAAGACGCAGCTGACCGTCTACACCGCGCTCGAGAACGAGCAGTTGCGGCCCTACAAGACGGCGTTCGAGGCGGCCAATCCCGACGTCGAGATCGTCTGGGTGCGCGACTCGACGGGCGTCATCACCGCCCGCCTCCTGGCGGAGAAGGCCAATCCCAAGGCCGACGTGGTCCTGGGCGTCGCCGTCACCAGCCTCATCCTCTTCGAGAACGAGGGGATGATCGAGCCCTATGCGGCGAAGGGGGTGGAGGCGCTCCGGCCGGCGTTCCGCGACGCCAAGAACCCGCCGGCCTGGATCGGCATGGACGCCTACATGTCGGCCGTCTGCTACAACACGGTCGAAGGCCAGAAGCGCGGCATCCCCGAGCCGAAGAGCTGGGCGGACCTGCTTAAGCCCGAGTATCGCGGCCAGGTGGTGATGCCGAACCCGGCCTCCTCCGGCACGGGCTTCCTGTCGGTCAGCGGCTGGCTCCAGGCCAAGGGCGAGGCTGAGGGCTGGAAGTTCATGGACGGCCTGCACCAGAACATCGCGCTCTACACCCATTCCGGGTCGGCGCCGTGCGTGCAGGCGGCCCGCGGCGAGTACGTGGTCGGCATCTCGTTCGAATACCGGGCCGCCCAGGAGAAGACCAAGGGCGCGCCGATCTCGGTCATCCTTCCGGCCGAGGGCGTGGGCTGGGACCTGGAGGCGGCCGCCATCCACAAGGGCACCAAGAACCTCGCCGCCGCCAGGAAGCTGATGGACTGGGTCGCCTCGAAGGAGGCGAACGTCCTCTTCAACAACTATTTCGGCGTCGTCGCCTATCCCGGCGTGACCAAGGACATTCCGAACTATCCGAAGGACGCCGAGGCCAAGATGGCGAAGAACGACTTCGCCTACTCGGCCAAGAACCGGGCGGCCATCCTCGCCGAATGGACCAAGCGCTACGACGGGAAGTCGGCCCCGCGCGCGAAGTAGGATCGTCCCCGGTGAACGCCGACGAGGGCGCCCGTCCGAACGGTTCGGACGGGCGCCCGCCCTATCTGACGGTCGCCGGGCTGGAAAAGCGGTTCGGCGCCTTCACCGCACTGTCGAACATCGACCTCGCGATCCGCGAGGGCGAGTTCGTCTGCTTCCTCGGACCGTCGGGCTGCGGCAAGACCACGCTGCTGCGGGCGATCGCCGGCCTCGACCGGCAGAGCCGCGGCACCATCGTGCAGGCCGGGCGCGACATTTCGGCCCTGCCGCCCGCCCAGCGCGACTATGGCATCGTCTTCCAGTCCTACGCCCTCTTTCCCAACCTGACGGTGGCCGAGAACATCGGCTACGGGCTGGTCAACCGGCGGCTGGACCGGCGCGCCATCGCCGCCCGGGTCGAGGAACTGCTCGGCCTGATCGGCCTCTCCGGCAGCGGCCCGAAATACCCCGCCCAGCTGTCCGGCGGCCAGCAGCAGCGGGTGGCGCTGGCGCGCGCGCTCGCGACCCGGCCCGGCCTGCTGCTGCTCGACGAACCGCTGTCGGCGCTCGACGCCCGCGTCCGCCTGCGCCTGCGGGGCGAGATCCGCGACCTCCAGCGCCGGCTCGGCGTGACGACCATCATGGTCACGCACGACCAGGAGGAGGCGATCTCGGTCGCCGACCGGATCGTCGTCATGAACCACGGCCGGATCGAGCAGGTGGACACCCCCGAGCGCATCTATCGCGCGCCGGCGACGCTGTTCGTCGCCGGCTTCGTCGGCACCATGAACTTCCTCACCGGCGCGCGCTCGGCGCCCGGGCGGGTCCGCGTCGGCGGGTTCGATCTCCAGGTCGCCGGGGCCGGTCCGGTATCCGCCGACCCCTGCACCGCCTGCGTCCGGCCGGAGGATTTCGTCATCCGCAACGTCGCGGGCGACACGCCCAACGCCTTCACGGCGACGATCGAGGCGATGGAGTTCCTGGGCGCCGTCGTGCGGGCTCGGCTGCAGGCGCCGCGCCTGGCCGGCGCGCCGCTCCTCGCCGACTTCTCGCTCAATGCGGTGACCGACCTCGGCCTCGGCCCGGGGCAGTCGGTGACGGTGGCCCTGCCGCCGGAGCGGGTCCGGGTGTTCGCCGGGGTGCCGGAGTGACCGTGCTGCCGGCCGCCGGCCGCGGCGTCGCGGTCGACCGCGAGGCATGGGTGCTGCGGCTGGCCCTGGCGGCGATGCTGGCGGCGATGCTGGCGGCGATCGCCCTGCCGCTGTGGTCGATCCTGTCGAAGAGCGTCGAGGACGCCAGCGGGGCCTTCGTCGGCCTCGCCAACTACGCCCGCTTCTTCGCGACGCCGACGCTGGCCGACGCGATCCTCAACAGCCTCTTCGTGGCGGGGCTGACCACGCTCATCGTGGTGCCGGTCGCCTTCGTCTACGCCTATGCCCTGACCCGCACCTGCATGCCGGCGAAGGGGCTGATGACCGGCATCGCGCTGGTGCCGATCCTGGCGCCCTCGATGCTGCCGGCGATCGC
>NZ_JAYSFE010000121.1:7191-13839 GCF_041913585.1 Allostella sp. | reverse complement strand
TCTCGATCGAGCCGACGGCCGAGAGCGGCCTCGTGCTCGGCTTCGGCGGCGTCGCCCCGCCGGCCATCCGCGCCGGGGTCGAGACGCTGGCCCGGGTGCTGGAGGAGATCGAGCGGCCGGCCGGCCGGACGGCCGCCCGCCGATCGATTGGTATGGCCGATTGACGAGATTGGACCTCGCAGGCCAGCCACTCGTCCTGCGATCCTGGCGGCTCCCGCGTCACCCGAGGCCGCGCCCTTGCCCGACAACGAGTACGACTACGTCATCGTCGGTGCCGGCTCGGCCGGGTGCGTGCTGGCGAACCGGCTGACGGCGGGCGGACGGCGCCGCGTGCTGCTGCTGGAGGCCGGCGGCAGCGACCGGCGGTTCTGGATCCAGGTTCCGATCGGCTACGGCAAGTCCTTCTACAATCCCGCCGTCAACTGGATGTACCGGACCGAGCCCGACCCGGCGCTCGACGGCCGGCAGGGATACTGGCCGCGCGGCAAGGTGCTGGGCGGGTCGAGCTCGATCAACGCCATGGTCCATGTCCGCGGCCATCCGGGGGACTTCGACGACTGGCGCGACGCCGGCAATCCCGGCTGGGGCTGGGACGACGTGCTGCCCTACTTCAAGCGATCGGAGGATTTCGCCGGCGGGGCGGACGAGTGGCGCGGCGCCGGCGGGCCCCTGCACGTCTCGACCATCGCGCGCGAGCGCCACCCGGTCTGCCTCGCCTATCTCCGCGCCTGCGCGGAAGCCGGCATCCCGTCCAATCCGGACTTCAACGGCGAGCGCTTCGAGGGCGCCGGCCTCTACCAGATCGCGACCCGGAACGGCCTGCGCATGTCGGCGGCCCGCGCCTACCTTTGGCCGGCGCGGCGGCGCCCGAACCTGCGGATCGAGACCGCGGCCCACGCCACCCGCATCCTCTTCTCGGGTACGCGGGCGGTCGGTGTCGAGTACCTGCAGGGCGGCGCGATCCGGCGGGCGCTCGCCGGCCGCGAGGTGATCCTGGCGGCGGGCGCGGTGAACTCGCCGCAGCTTCTCCAGCTTTCGGGCGTCGGGCCGGCGGACCTGCTCGCCCGCCGCGGCATCCCGGTCGTCGCCGACCGCCCGGCCGTCGGCGCCAACCTCCAGGACCATCTCTGCATCGACCATCTCTACCGCGCCCGGGGGCCGACCCTGAACGACATGCTGCGGCCCTGGTGGGGCAAGCTCCGGGTCGGCCTCGCCTACCTCCTGTTCCGGCGCGGCCCGCTCGCCATCAGCGTCAACCAGGGCGGCGGCTTCGTGAAGAGCCGGCCCGACCTCGCCCGGCCCGACCTGCAGCTCTACTTCTCGCCGCTTAGCTATACCCGCGGCGTCCCCGGCAAGCGGGCGCTGATGCGACCCGACCCGTTTCCCGGCTTCCTGCTCAGCGCCCAGCCCTGCCGGCCGACGAGCCGTGGCCACATCGCCATCCGCTCGGCCGACCCGTTCGCCCCGCCGGCCATCCACCCCAACTCGCTCGCGACGGAGTACGACCGGGAGACGCTGCTCGCGGGCTCGCGCCTGCTGCGCCGCCTCGCCGCCGCGCCGGCGCTGGCCGCGATCGTCGCCGAGGAGTTGGCGCCCGGCCCGGCGGCAACGGGCGACGCCGCGCTCGCGGCCGACATCCGCGCCCGCGCCTCCAGCGTCTTCCACCCGGTCTCGACGTGCCGCATGGGGCCGGACGACGGCACGAGCGTCGTCGACCATAGGCTCCGGGCGCATCGCCTGGGCGGGCTGCGGATCGTCGACGCCTCGGTCTTCCCCGCGCTAACCTCGGGCAACACCAACGCGCCCACCATCATGGTGGCCGAGAAGGGCGCCGACCTCGTCCTGGCCGACGCCTGATCCGCTCCCCCGGAGACCCTCCCGCGATGTCCCAAGCCGACTTCTCGCCCGACCTGAAGCTGCAGCCCTACTGGTGGGACCATGTCCCCCGCCCGGACCTGCCGGCAGCCGACCTGCCGAAGCGGGTCGACGTGCTGATCGTCGGCTCGGGCTATACCGGCCTCAACGCGGCGCTGGTGACGGCGCGCGGCGGGCGCGAGACGCTGGTGATCGATGCCGAGGATGCCGGCTTCGGCTGCAGCACCCGCAACGGCGGCCAGATCTCCACCAGCATCAAGCCGACCTACGAGAAGCTCGCCGCCAGGCTCGGCGCCGACCTCGCCTTCCGCATCAAGCGGGAAGGGTTCAGTTCGCGCGAGTGGGTCGAGGAGCTGGTCCGGCGCGAGCGCATCGACTGCGACTTCGAGGTCAACGGCCGCTTCCACGGCGCCCACAACCCGGCGCAGTACGAGGCGCTGGCGCGGCAGCTCGCCAGCCAGCCGAAGGGGCTGGAGCAGCCCTACCACATGGTGCCGCGGGCCGAGCAGCGGCGCGAACTCGGCACCGACGCCTATTTCGGCGGCGCCGTCTACGAGGCCCATGCCGGCGTCGACCCTGCCCGCCTGCACCAGGGCCTGCTGGAGCGGGTGCGCGAGGCGGGGGCCGTCGTCGTGCCGCACACCCGCGCGACCGGCATCGAGCCGGACGGATCGGGCTTCCGCGTCACCACCAGCCGCGGCACCGTCGCTGCCCGCGACGTCGTCGTCGCGACCAACGGCTACACCGAGGGCGTGACGCCGTGGCTGCGCCGCCGCGTCATCCCCATCGGCAGCTACATCGTCGCGACCGAGGAACTGCCGACGGACCTGGTGGAGCGGCTGTTCCCGACCCGCCGCGTCACCGGCGACACGCGCCGGCTCGTCTACTACTACCGCGCCTCGCCGGACGGAAAGCGCGTGCTCTTCGGCGGCCGCGTCTCGCTGACCGAGACCGACCCCAAGGTCAGCGGACCGCTCCTGCGCGCCGAACTGGTGCGCCTCTTCCCGGAACTCGCGCCCTACCGCATCAGCCATACCTGGTGCGGCTTCGTCGCCTACACCTTCGACGAACTGATGCATTGCGGCCGGCACGACGGCGTCTGGTACGCCATGGGCTACTGCGGGTCGGGCGTCGGCATGGCGAACTATCTCGGCATGCGCATCGGGCAGCAGGTCCTCGGTCAGGCCGAGGGCCGGACCGCGTTCGACGGGCTGCCGTTCCAGACCCGCCCCTTCTACACCGGCAACCCCTGGTTCCTGGCGCCGTCGATCCGCTACTATCGCTGGATGGACAGCCGGCCGATCTGACGGCGGGGCGGCGATGGCGCGCCCCCGCATTGCGCTCGCCCTCGGCAGCGGCTCGGCGCGCGGCTGGGCTCATGTCGGCGTCATCGAGGCACTGTGCGAGGCCGGCTTCGCGCCCGACATCATTTGCGGCACCTCGATGGGGGCGCTCGTCGGCGCCGCCCATGCGGCCGGGCGGCTCGAGGCCCTGCGCCGCTGGGCGGGGGGCGCCGGCTGGCGCGAGATCGTCGGCCTCCTCGACGTCCGCCTTGCCGGCGGCGGCCTCATCGAGGGCGGATCGATCGTCGCCTTCCTGCGGGGGCTCGGGATCGACGGGCGGATCGAGGACCTGTCCCTGCCCTATGCCGCGGTGGCGACCGACCTCGCCAGCGGACGGGAGGAGTGGCTGCAGTCGGGGCCGGTTCTCGATGCGGTGCGCGCCTCGATCGCGCTGCCCGGCATCATCAGCCCGGCCCGCCTCGGGGACCGCTGGCTGATCGACGGCGGCCTCACCAATCCCGTCCCGGTCTCGCTGTGCCGGGCGCTCGGCGCCGACCGCATCATCGCCGTGAACCTGAACGGCGACCTCCTCGGCCGCCGCTTCGCGGCCGCGCCCGCGGGGCCGGGACCGGCTGCCGACCTGCTCGGCCGGCTGCTGCACAACGTGCCGAAGCCGCTCCGCGACCAGTCCGTCGCCATCGCGCTCCGGCTGCTGCCGCAGGGACCGTCGGCGCCCGGCTATTTCGACGTGCTCGCCAACGCCGTCAACATCATGCAGGACCGGATCACGCGGGCCAGGCTCGCGGGCGAGCCGCCGCACGTCATGCTCGCCCCGCGCCTGCGCGACCTCGGACTGATGGAGTTCAACCGCGCGGCAGAGGCGATCGCCGAAGGCCGCGCCTGCGTCGCCGAGGCGCTGCCGGCGATCCGCCGCCTGGTTTGACCGGCCCCCGCCCGGAGCCCGAGGCCGGTCAGTCCGGCAGCCAGTCGCGCTCCCAGACGACGACATCGCCGACTCCGCCGCGCGGCAGCACCACGCGCGGGAAGAACCCGGCCTGCATCAGGTCCGGCCCGATCCGCCCCTGCCAGGGGACGCCGTGGTCGGTCTCGAAGCGGAAATCGTCGAGCCCCTCGTCGGCGAAACGGTCGACATGGCGGGCGACGAGGTCCGGCAGGTCGGCGCCGTCGACGAGCGGGCGCAGCGTGACCCGGCTGGCGACGCGGTCGATCTCCGCCGCGAGCAGGGCCTGCGCCGGCCGGGAATCCGCCGCCGGCGGCGCGTCGCGCATGCCGCGGTCGAGCGCCAGCGCCTCGTAGAAGACCGAGAGGAAGGGCCGCGACACCGAGTCCACCCAGGAGAGGGCGCCGCCATCCTCGGCCACCACCCGGAAATGCAGCGGCCGCGCGCCGAGCCGGCCCAGGCAGTCGAACTCCGCGACCGGGAAGCCCGGCCCCCGCTCCTCGGCGAAGACCATGGTGACGCCGGTCCCGTCCAGCGCCGTCAGCACGCCCTCGACCAGGGCCGCCGCCGCCTCGGGATCGTCGTCCGCCGTGACCGGGCCGAACAGTTCGGCGAGGCGGTCGGAACGGAGGTGCCATGCGATCCCGCCCCGGATGGCGCCACTGCCGTCGCGCTGCACCAGCGCCGACAGGTCGCCGGCGGCCGCCATGTCGCAGGCGAGCCCGTCGGCGACGAAGGGCCGCGGCACGGCGATCCCGAACCGCCGGCGGAACAGGGCGGCCAGCCCGGCCATCGCCGGACCGTCCGCCGGGCCGGGCGCCAGGCGGCCGCCCGGCACCGGAGCCGGGGCCACCGCCGACTCCGCCGGCATCGGATAGGACCGGACCTGCTCCAGCGTCAGCACCACGCTGCCGTCGGCGTCGAGGGCGACGGCGAGACGGTCGACGAGCCGCGAGGCGAGCAGCAGCCCCAGCGCGTCGAGCGCCGCCGCGTCGGCGACGTCGATCGGCTGGGTGACGTTGAACCAGTGCAGCGCCTCGGTCGGGAGGCGGCAGCGCAGTCGCGCCTCGACGCGCCAGTGACGATCCCGCACCTCGATGCCGAACGAACTGCCCGGGGCACGCAGGGCAACGAAGACATAGACCTCCTCGACGGCCTGGCCGAGGCGGGCGGCCGCGGCGGCGCCGAGGCCGGCCGCCAGCGCCGCCTCTTCGACCGTGGTCTCCACCGTCGCCGACTGGGCCGTGTCGGCCGGGAGGATGCGGGCGAGGGCCGCCGGCAGGGCTCGCGTCATGGCGCGATCCGACCGGTCGTGTCCCACCCGCGCCGCTGTCCGTCTCCCATCCGGGCCTCCCGCGTTGCACCGCAGCCGGATGCATATCGACCGCACACCGCGCGATCAATCGGAACCGGCGCCCCGCCTGCCGCTACCGCGCCGCCTTGCCGCTACCGCGCCGCCGGCCGCCGGCGCTATGGTCCCCCGGATGTCGACGCGACCATTGGATCGGGCCCCGGTCGCCACGGCGGCGAGGGCCGGTGCGGCATGGCCGCCGCCCGCCGGCCTCGACGGCGACGCCTGGGCCCGGGTCCACCATGCCGTCATGGCCGAAAGCGCGCGGGACCAGGTCTTCGCCCCGCACTGCAAGCTCGTGGTGCAGCAGGCATTCGACCATGTCCGGGCCGAGATCCTGCGTGGCCGCGAGCTCGTGCCGGGGTCGCAGTACCCCTACCTCCGCCATGAGCCGCAGCGACCCTCCGGCTTCTCCGAACGCACCGGACTGGCCCAGGCGCCGGTCGAGCACACGCTGTCGCTCCTGTTCTGCGCCGCCGCCGCGGCGACGGCGGAGCCGTACCTCGACCGCAGCCGGGTGTTTTCCGCCGAACCGCCACGGCCGGGACACCGCGAACTGGTGGCACCCGACGACTGGAGCGCCGGACGCTACCGCCGAGCGGTGGCGACGGTCCTCGACGATCCGCGCTGGTCGCACGTCGTCGAGCTCGACGTCGCGCGGGCCAGCCGCAGCCTCGACCGCAGGCTGCTGCTGGCGGACCTCGCCCGGATGGGACTGCCGGCGGCATGGCAGGAGGTCGCGGCGCGCCTCGACCGGTCGATGACCGCCGCGATCGGAGCGATCGGCGTCGCCGGAAGCATCGGCGCGGGACAGTTGATCACGATCGCGCTGCATCCGCTGGACGCCGTCTGCGCCGCCGCCGCCCTGCCGTCCTTCCGGCTGATCGACGGGCTGATCGCCTTCGCCGACGGCGCTGCCGCTGCCGCCCGCATCGAGGCGGCACTCGCGGCCGCGCTGGCACGGCAGGGACTGGCCGCCAATCCCGACAAGTCCGGCATCCGCGAGCGCGAAGCCCTGGCGCGCGGCTGGTCCGACGCCGAGACCCGCACCATCGAGGAGTGGCGGGCGGCTGCGGACCCGGTCGGGTCCCGAGAGCCGGCGAGCACACGACTGTACACCAGTCACGACCGGGAGGTGATGGCAGGCCCTAGGGAGCTGGGTGGGCGGGGGGGGGGGG
>NZ_JAYSFE010000121.1:0-7181 GCF_041913585.1 Allostella sp. | reverse complement strand
GCCGCGCGCGCGGCGCTGGACGACCTGTCCCGTTTCGGCCGCCACGCCTTCAAGGCCGAACAGTGGGCGCTCCTTGCGCTCGGGCGGGCGCGCGATCCCTCCGGCCTGGACCTCGCCTTGTCCCGGTTCACGGCGGCGCCGTGGGCCGCGCGCATCTATGCCCTCTACATCGGCCGCTTCGCCGACGATGCGGCGGTGACCGCGCGCTTCGCCCGCACCGTCGCCGACAGCCTCGACCGCCTCCACCCCTGGCAGCAGATGTGGGCCGTCTCGGCCTTCTGGACCGCCCCCGCCGTCCCCGCCGCGGTGGCCGGCGCCCTGGCACGCCTCGCCGCGGCCGAAGCCCTGCCGGCGGCGACGCGGGCGGCGGCGGCGATCGTCTGGGCCAGGATCGCCTCCCGCCGCGGCTGGACGGTCCTGGAGGAACTGGCGCTCGGCAGCGACGACAGCCATTTCCGAGCTGCGGTCGCCTTCGGCTTCCGCTACCGGTCGCCGGAATCCCGGCGCACCACGCTCGGGGCCTGGGCGGGGCTCGACCCCAACGTCGCGCTGGTCGCGACCGCCCTGCGGCGCGAGCTTTCCCGGCCATGAACATCGTCGCAGCGTTCGCGGCCCGCGCCGAGGCGACGCCGGACATGCCGGCCGTCGTCGAAGGCGATCGGGTCGTCGGCTACGGCCGGCTCGGCGCCGCGGTCCTGGAGGCCGCCGCGGCGTTCGCCGGGCGCGGGTGGACCGGCGGCACCCGGGTCGGGGTCTGCCTGTCCGGTCCGGCGGCGCTGCGGGTCGCGACCATGCTCGCCCTGGCGCGGATCGGCGCGGTGCAGTTGCCCCTGGCCGCCGGCGATCCGCCGGCGCTGCGGGCACAGACCATGCGCCAGTTCCGCCTGACCGCGCTCGTCACCGACGCCGGCGACGTGCCGGCCGGCGTCGCGGTCGTCCGCCCCGACGAGCGCTGGCTGGCGCCGCGTCCCGGGCCGGGCCGGGCCGCCCCGCCGATCGCGGCCGGGGACGAGGCGCCGTGGACGATCGTCCAGTCGTCCGGCACCACCGGACAGCGCAAGGCCTTCCATGTCAGCCACGCGATGGAGGCGGCGCGAACGGCCGCGCAGCCGCACCATGCCCTGCCGCAGCCCGGCGAGCGCTGCCTGTCGCTCATTCCGCTGGAAAGCCGGAGCGGCCAGTCGGCGGCGCTGCGCTGCCTCGACGGCGGCGCGACCCTGATTGCCCAGACGGGCCCATTCGAGCCCCGGCGCATCGTCGCGGCCATCCGCGGGGCCGGAATCTCCTTCCTGATCGCAACTCCGGCCCAGTTGACGGCGCTGGTCGAGGTGCTGCCGGACGAAGGCGGGCCCTGGCTCCCCGGGCTCCGGTTCCTGCGTGCCAATTCCGGCGCCGTCACGCCGGACCTGCTGGCCCGGATCGGTCGGCGGATGACGCCCAACCTGCATGTCGACTACGGCACCAACGAGGCCGGAACCATCGCCATCGCGACCCCCGACGATCTCGGTTCCGATCCCACGTCGGTCGGCCGGCCGGTCGCCGGCATCGAGGTCGAGATCGTCGACGGCGCCGACGGCCGGGGCGAGATCCGGGTCCGCGGGCCCGGCGTGTGTCGCGGCTACATCGACGACGCGGCGGCCACCCGCCTCGCCTTCCGGAACGGCTGGTTCCACCCGGGCGACCTCGCCGGCCGCGACCCGGAGGGTCGGCTGCGTCTCTACGGCCGGCGCGACGACCGGCTGAACTTCGGCGGCATCAAGGTTTCGCTGGAGGAGATCGAGCGGGTCGCCCTGGCCCACCCGGCGGTCGCCGAGGCGGCGGCCTTCGCGGTCCCCTCGCCGCGCTTCGCGGACGTGCCGGCGCTGGCCGTGGTGGCGCATGGCGGCCGCGCCGTCGCGGGTCTCGGCCGCCACTGCCAGGATCGCCTGGGGGCGGCAGCGCCCCGCCACTTCATGCTGCTGGCCGCCCTTCCCCGCACCGCCACCGGCAAGATCGACCGGCACCGCCTGATCGAGATGGTGCAGGCGCGGACCGGCGGCGCTGCCGACGCCCGCCCGGTCAGCCGGGAACAATGAACGGCTTGGCCGCCGTGTCGTAGTCCGGATAGCCGAGGACGCCGCGGAACTCGGCCGGCGGCATGGCCGAGGCCGCCTCGGACCCGCCCGCCGCGAGCGCCGCCAGGCCCGCCTTCATGCCGGCCATGGCCGGCGAAAGCATGCCCGTCGGGAAGGTGCCGATCTTGAAGCCGAGCGCCGCCGCCGCCGCCTGGGTCGGGGTGGCGCGGGGGGCACCCGGCGACAGCACTACGAAGGAGGGCCGCCCCTTCGCCGCGGCGACGGCGCGCCGGATCTCGCCGTCGTCGGCCGGCGAATCGAGGAAGAGGATGTCCGCCCCTTCCTCGACGAACATCTCGATGCGGGCGACCGCCTCGTCGATACCCTGGGTCGGCCGGCAGTCGGTGCGGGCGAGCACCAGGATGCCGGACTCGCGCGCGGCCGCGACGGCGGCGCGGATCTTCATCCGCGCCTCGGCCCGCGGCAGGCAGGGCTTGCCGGCGGCGGTCAGGGCACGGGGCGTGATCTTGTCCTCGATGAGGACCGCCGCGGCCCCGGCACGGCCATAGGCGCGCACCGTGCGCTGCACGTTCATCGCGTTGCCGTAGCCGTGGTCGCCGTCGGCCAGCACCAGCAGGTCGGGGGCGGCGCCGTGCACCATGTTGAAGGAGTCGAACATCTCGCCGAACGAGACGAGGTCGAGGTCGGGGCCGCCGAGGCGGCTCGCCGCGACGCAGGAGCCGGACAGGAACGCCGTCCGGAATCCGGCCGCGGCCGCCATCTTGGCGCTGAGGCCGTCCCAGACCGCCGGCATGACGACGAAGCCGGGCTCGGCCAGGAGCTGGCGCAGACGATCGGGAGCGTTCATGGGTCGGGACCTTCGGGTGGCGGCGGGACGTTCCCGCCGACCCTAGCGCCCCCGCGCGCGCTCCGCCACCGGCGGCTCGGGCATTGTCCCGTCAGGCGGCGCGCATCGCCTCGCCCATGCGAGTGGCATGGAAGGTGACCGGCTCCGGCATCGGCAGCCCGTCCCTGCGGTACTGGGCCAGGAGTTCCGCCTTGCGCCCGGCCATCCGCTCGCCGAGGGCGGCGATGTCGAGCCCCGCCTTGCGGGCCTGCGCGAACATGCCTTCGGCGCGCCGCTCCTCCTCCTTCACATGGTGCTGGATCATCTCGGAAAGCACCATGACCTTGGCGTCGAAATACTCGTCGCCCGGGTCCGCCGCCTCGATCTCGGCCAGCAGCACCTTGGCGCCGTCATGCTCGACATAGGCTTCGGACACGAGCTCCTCTTCGATCTCGCCGCGGCACGCCGGGTAGAAGACTTCCTCCTCGATCCTGGTGTGGACCGAGAGCTCGAGGCAGATCTGCTGCGCCAGCTTCTTCTTCTGGCCGGCGGTGCGCGCGGCCTCGAACTGCGCGAACAGTTCCTCGACCTTGCGGTGGTCCGCCTTCAGCATCGCGATCGCATCCATCTTGTCCGGCATGTCGTCCTCTGGGTGTGGGAACTGGGCTGCCCGGACAACTCGTCCCGGGCCCCTGCCGTTCCCTGGCACGCCTATCGGACCGGCCGCCGGAACGCGGCCCGCGCCCGGGCCGCCTCCGCGCGGACGACGCAGCCGTCGGCATGGTCGTTGACGAGCCCCATCGCCTGCATGAAGGCGTAGACCGTGGTCGGGCCGACGAAGGCCCAGCCGCGCTTCTTCAGGTCCTTCGACATGGCGATCGATTCCGGGGAGGTCGAGCGGACCTGGGGCGACGCCGGTTCGCCCTCCGTCGGCTCGAAGCGCCAGACATAGGCGGCGAGCGACCCCTCCGCGCGCACCAGTTCCCGGGCGCGCCGGGCGTTGGTGATCGTCGCCTGGATCTTGCCGCGGTGCCGGACGATGCCCGCGTCCGTCAGCAGCCGCTCGATGTCGGCCTCGCCGAAATCCGCCACGCGGTCGTAGTCGAAGTCGTGGAAGGCGGCGCGGAAATTCTCGCGCTTGGCCAGGATGGTCCGCCAGCTCAGGCCCGACTGGAAGCCCTCGAGGCAGAGCTTCTCGAAGAGCCGGCGGTCGTCGGCGACCGGAAAGCCCCACTCGCGGTCGTGATAGGCGAGGTACTCGGCGCTGGCCGCGCACCAGCGGCAACGCGGACGGCCGTCCGGGCCGGGGATGGTCATGGTCATGCTCGTTCCGGGGGCGTGGAATGGGTGGCGGCCGGGGCGTCCGACCGCGCCGGGAGAACCTTCAGCGCGCGACCGGCCCTCCGGCCGATCTCCAGGCGGAGATCCCGCCTTCCAGGTGACGGGAGCCGGCGAGTGCACTGTCCTGCGCCGCCTGCACGGCCATCGCCGAGCGCTCGCCATAGGCGCAGTAGAAGAGGAGGGTCCGGCCCTCGCCGCGGGCGAGCGCGAAGAGCGTGCCGCCCTCGCCGATCTGGCCGGCCAGTTCCGGATAGGGGACATGGAGCGAGCCCGGAATGACTCCGTGCCGCTCCCGCTCCGACTGTTCGCGGAGGTCGACGAAGACGATGTCGGGGCGGCCGGCGAGCGCCAGCGCCTCCGCCCCGCCGACGGCCCAGCCCTGGCGCGCCACCGCCTCCTGCTGGAGGCCGATCTTCATGTTGGCCGGCACGGCGACATCCATCATCTTCGGGTTGGCGAGCTTGAGGTTGTTCATCAGCTCGACATATTCCTCGATGGACTTCACCTGCAGGCGGGGGTTGTGGGCGCGCTCCTCGCCGATCGTCGATACCGTGTCGCCCTTGTAGTCGTGCCCGGGATAGACCAGCGTCCGGTCCGGCAGCCGGAGCAGGCGGCCGAAGATGGATTCGTACTGCTGGCGCGGATCGCCGTTCTGGAAGTCCGTGCGGCCGGTGCCGCGGATCAGCAGCGTGTCGCCGGTGAGGACCCGGTCGGGCAGCACGAAGCAGTAGGAATCGTCGGTGTGGCCGGGCGTGTAGAGGACGTCGAGGGCGAGGCCTTCGACGGTGAGGCGGTCGCCGTCGGCGAGCCGCATCGAGACCACGTCCGCCTTGGTCTGCTCGCCCATCACGGTGATGCACCGCGTCCGGTCCCGCAGCGCGCCGAGGCCGGTGACATGGTCGGCGTGGAGGTGGGTGTCGACCGCCTTGACGAGCCGGAGGTCGAGTTCCCGCAGCAGCGTCAGGTAGCGGTCGACCTTCTCCAGCACCGGGTCGACGATGAGCGCCTCGCCGCCGGGCCGGCTGGCGAGGATGTAGGTGTAGGTGCCGGACGTCTGGTCGAAGAGCTGTCGGAAGATCATCGGTCCCTCCTCCCCCGGGCGTGCCGGCACCGCTCCGCGCTAGCCCTTCGGCTGCGGCACGAGGCGCAGGTAGGGCTTCAGCGTCTCCCAGCCCTGAGGATAGAGCTTGGCCGCCTCGTCGTTGGAGACCGCCGGCACGATGATGACCTTGTCGCCGCTCTTCCAGTTCACCGGCGTCGCCACCTTGTGCTTCGCAGTGAGCTGCATCGAATCCAGCACGCGCAGGATCTCGTCGAAGTTGCGGCCGGTGGTCATCGGATAGCTCAGCATCAGCTTGATGCGCTTGTCCGGCCCGATGATGAAGACCGTGCGGACGGTGGCGTTGTCGGCGGCGGTGCGGCCCTCGGAGCCGCCTTCGATCTCCTCCGGCAGCATGTTGTAGAGCTTGGCGACCTTGAGGTCGGTGTCGCCGATCATCGGGTAGTTGGGCGCGGTGCCCTGGGTCTCGGCGATGTCCTGGGCCCACTTCGCGTGGTTGGCGACCGGGTCGACGCTGAGGCCGATGAGCTTGGTGTTGCGCTTGTCGAACTCGGGCTTCAGCTTGGCCATGTAGCCGAGCTCGGTGGTGCAGACCGGCGTGAAGTCCTTGGGGTGGGAGAAGAGGATCGCCCACTTGTCGCCGATCCACTCGTGGAAGTTGATCGTGCCCTCGGTCGTTTCGGCGGTGAAGTTCGGCGCTTCCGAATTGATGCGGAGAGACATCTCGCAATCCTTTCCTTGTTACCGGCGGTCGTGACGTCCGCAAGGGCCTTCGCCGCCGGCCGGGGTTCTGCGGGCGCGGCACAATAGCAGGATGGCGGCGGGCACGCGCGGCCTGGATAGCGAAACCGCGACCGGCCGGCTATGGGGGAGTCCCGGAAGGCTTGCCTGATCCCGGCTATCGCTCGCCGTCTGGCCCGCCGCTGACCGAGATCATCGTCCACTGGTGGTTCCTCCGGAGGTAGGTCTCGCTCCAGCGGCCGGCAACGGTCCTTGACGCGTTCGTGCCGGACTCCACTTCGGCCACATAGGCATAGTGGACGACGCCGACCGTGCCGTCGAACACGACAACGCTCAGTGGTTGGAGCCGATAGGTCAGAACGCGCGGGGACGATGGCCCTACGGACGCGATCGCCGCATCACGACGGTGGGGCCGAGGCTGCCCGGTCACCCATCCGACATAGTCTGGATGCAGCGCATCGGCCACGGCGGCCGTGTCTCGGGCGACGGACATGGTCCAGAGCGCCTCGACTTGCGCCCAGAGCCCGCGCTGTTCTTCGGAAGACCGATCCAGTGCCATGCGCGGTCAATTCGAGCCAATAGGATCCCGCCGCATTGACGCGCGTCAATCCGCACGGAACGCGTGAGGACCGCACTCCACGCAGTCCCGCGGCCACGCCTCGATCTTGCCAGGCGCACCGGTCGGCGACGACAATCCGCGCGCGTTCCGGCACTTGTCCCGGACGCGGTCGTCGCAGGATTCCACCCGACCTCCCCGAACAACCCGCTCGAAAGTTAGGCGGGCCTGGGCCAGGAAAGCGGCAAAGTTCAGGACTTAGACAGAGAAGTTGGCGGAGGGGATGTCTGCCAAAACCCTGTCCACGCCCGTCTACATCAGTCCGCCCGACTCGAAATATTCCCGTCTTTCCAGCACTTTATGAACCCATCCGGCCCCAATTGATCTACGGCCATCCACGAACCATTTGGGGGTAGGATTGGGGGTTGATACACTACCCCCAACGTGGGATGGGGGTAGGCATGGGCAGGTTGACGGCGGTTTCGGTGAAGGCGGCGCGGCACGATCCGGCGAAGGGGCAGCGGCC
This sequence comes from Allostella sp., assembly GCF_041913585.1. Classification (NCBI taxonomy): domain Bacteria; kingdom Pseudomonadati; phylum Pseudomonadota; class Alphaproteobacteria; order Rhodospirillales; family Allostellaceae; genus Allostella; species Allostella sp. The sequence goes on along the minus strand of NZ_JAYSFE010000121.1, from coordinate 56 downwards.
CGTGCGGATCGGGGACGGCGACGGCCTCTATCTCCAGATTGCCCCCGGCGACACCA
>NZ_JAYSFE010000120.1:0-13851 GCF_041913585.1 Allostella sp. | reverse complement strand
CCTGGCACACCGACACCGTCCTCGGAGCGGACGGATCGATCCTGATCTACGTCGTCTGAGGACCGGCAGGCGGGCCGTCCGGGCCCGCCCTCGCCCGCTCAGAAGCGGTCGACGCGGTAGGGCGTGAGGTCGATCTCGGGCTTGCGCCCGGTCATCACCTGGGCGATCAGCCGCCCGGTCATCGCCGACTGCGTCAGGCCGAGATGGTGGTGGCCGAAGGCGAAGAAGACGTTGCCGTGCTTCGGCGAGCCGCCGATCACCGGCAGCGAGTCCGGCAGCGTCGGCCGGAAGCCCATCCACTTCTCGACCTTGTCGGTGCGCATGCCCGGCAGCAGGCGCTTGCCCTTCTCGAGCAGGGCATCCGCGCGCTTCCAGTTGGGCGCGGCGTCGAGGCCGGCCAGTTCCACCGTCCCGGCGATGCGGATGCCGCCGGCCATCGGAGTGGCGAAGAACTTGCCCTCCGACGACGATACCGGCAGCCGCAGATCGACCCCCGGGTCGGAGATCATGACATGGTAGCCGCGCTCGGTGTCGAGCGGCACCGTGTGACCGAGCCGCTGGACCAGCTTCTTCGACCAGGCGCCAGCCGCGATCACGACGGTCTCGAACGGCTGCGGCCCCTTGTCGGTGACGAGATGGCTCGGCCGTCCGTCGGTGAAGCCGATATCCTCGACCGTCGCCTGCACGAACGTGCCGCCCGCGCGCTGGAAATGCGCCGCCAGCCGCTCGGTGAGCTGGATCGGGCTGACGGTGTGGCCGGCATCCGGATGGAAGACGCCGTGCGTCACCGTGCGCGCCAGGCCGGGCACGAGCTGGCGCACCTCTTCGGCCGACAGCATCTCCGCCTTGATGTCGCGTCGGGTGCGGACGTCGATGTCGGCCTGGGCCTTCTTCGCCGCATTTTCGCCCTCGTAGACACCGACCCAGCCCTTGCGCTCGATCAGGTCGGTGGCGTCGGCGTGCTTGGCAAGGTCCATCCAGGCCGAAACCGTCGGCCGCGACAGGGCGACGATCGCCTTCGACAGTTCCTCGACGCGCGCCGGCTGGGCGTTGCGGACGAAGCGCACCAGCCACGGCGCGATCTGCGGCAGGTAGCTCCAGCGGATGGTCAGCGGCCCGAGCGGGTCGAGCAGCATCTTCGGCACCTGGGCCAGGATGCCGGGCGTCGCCAGCGGCATCGCCGTGGTGCCGGAGAGGATGCCGGCATTGCCGAACGAGGTCGCCTGGCCGGGCGCCTGGCGGTCGACCAGCGTCACCGCGAACCCAGCGCGCTGCAGCGCGATCGCGGTCGCGACGCCGACGATGCCCGCCCCCACCACCGTCGCCGACCTGCCCGTGCCCGTCATGTCCTGTCCCTCATGGTCCCGTGCTGAGATGCCGTCCGAGCGCATCCCGGTCGGCGAGAAGTTCCGCCATCGCTCCCTCGGCCGCGATCCTGCCCTGGGACAGGACATAGGCACGGTCGGCGACGCGGGCGGCGAAGCGCAGATTCTGCTCCGACAGGAGAATGGTCAATCCCTCTGCCCTGAGCGAGCGAACAGCCTCGGCCATCGCCGCCACCAGGATCGGGGCGATCCCCTCGGACGGCTCGTCGAGGAGCAGCAGGCGCGGGTTCCCCATCAGGGTGCGGGCGACCGCCAGCATCTGCTGCTCGCCGCCGCTGAGGCGCCCGCCGGCGCGCCGCCGCAGCTCGGCCAGCGGCGGAAAGAGGCGCCAGATGCGCGCCTCGTCCCAGGCGGGCGCGCCCGCCCGCGGCGGCTGCCGCCCGACCTCGAGATTCTCGGCCACCGTCAGCTCGGCGAAGATGCGGCGTTCCTCGGGAACGTAGCCGACGCCGAGCCGGGCGCGCTCGTGCGGCGCCAGCCGGCCGATCGCGGCGCCGTCGAGCGCGATGGTTCCGGCGGTGACCCGGACCAGCCCGATCACCGCCTTCAGCGTCGTCGACTTGCCGGCGCCGTTGCGGCCGAGGAGCGCCACCACCTCGCCCGGCGCCGCCGTCAGCGAGATCCCGTCGAGCGCCGCCGCCTGGCCATAGGCGGCGCCGAGGTCCGCGACCCTGAGCCCGCTCACGCCCCCTCCTCCAGGCCGAGATAGACCTGCCGCACCAGGGGGTCGGCGCGCACCGCGCCCGGGTCGCCCGAGGCGATGATCCGGCCGCGGTCGAGCACGACGATGCGGTCGGCATGGCCGAAGACGACGTCCATGTCGTGCTCGGTGAAGAGGAGCCCGATCCCCTGCCCGTCCGCCCGGCCTTCGGCCACCAGCCGGCTGACCAGCTCCATCAGCGCGTGCCGCTCGTCGGGAGCCATGCCGGCGGTCGGCTCGTCCATCAGCAGCAGGCGCGGTTCCTGTGCCAGCACGATCGCGAGTTCGAGCCGCTTGGCGTCGCCATAGGCGAGCGTGCCGGCGCCGCGGTCGCCGATCCCGGCCAGCCCGACCTGATCCAGCACCGCGTCGGCCGCGCCCGGCGCGTAGCGCGCGAGCGGAGCGCCGATCCGGGCGGCGTGGCCGTGGCGGGCGGCCAGCGCCATCTGCACGTTCTCGCGCACCGTCAGCGACGGGAAGGTCTGGGAGATCTGGAAGGTGCGGCCGACCCCCTGCCGGGCCAGCGCCCGGGGCCGCATCCCGGTGACGTCGCGGCCGGCGAGCCGCACCCGTCCGCGATCGGGCGCGAGCTGGCCGTTGACGAGGTTGAAGCAAGTGCTCTTGCCGGCGCCGTTCGGCCCGATCAGCGCCACCCGCTCGCCGGCCGCGACCGTGAAGGACACGCCGGCGACCGCCTGCACGGCGCCGAAGGCGCGCGCCACGTCCTCGACCGCGAGCAGGCTCACGGACGTTCCCACGACCGCACGATGCCGGCGAGGCCGCCGCGGAAGGCGACCGCGAGCAGGACGATCCCGGCGCCCAGCACCAGCCGCCACAGTTCGACGCCGCGCACGATCTGGTCGGACAGCCCGACATAGGCGACCGCGCCGAGGATCGGTCCCGCCAGCGACTGCACCCCGCCCAGCAGCACCATGACGAGCCCGTCGACCGAGCGCGAGATGGCGAGGAAGCTCGGGAAGACGCTGCCCTTGGCGAAGGCGAAGAGCGCGCCGGAGAGCCCGGCGAAGCCGCCGGCGACGGCGACGGCCGCCCATTGCCGGGCACCGACGGAGAGGCCGATCGCTTCCACCCGGCGGGGCGAATCCCGCCCCGCCCGCAGCGACTGGCCGAAGGGCGCGAAGGCGACCCGGCGGATCGCCAGCAGCCCCGCCACCGCCAGCCCGAGCGTGACGTAGTAGTAGCCGACCATGCCGCCCAGCCGGTCCCCCGGCCAGAGCTCGAGGATACCGTTGTCGCCGCCCGTCACCTCCAGCCACTGCACGGCGACCGACCAGGCGATCTGGGCGAAGGCCAGCGACAGCATCGCGAGATAGACCCCGGCCGCCCGGGCGCAGAGCCAGCCGAAGGCGACGCCGGCAAGGCCGGCCGCGAGCGGCGCCAGCGCCAGCGCCAGTTCGGCGGGTGCCGCGAGGTACTTCACCGCCAGCGCCGCGCCATAGGCGCCAACGCCGAAATAGGCGGCATGGCCGAACGAGATCATGCCGCCGACGCCCATCAGGAAATGCAGGCTGACGGCGAACAGCGTCAGCGCCAGCACGTCGATCGCCAGCACCAGGGCGTAGCCCTCGCCGATCACCGGCAGCAGCACCAGGAGAAGCAGGAGAACCGCGGCCGCGAGCTTCAGCAGCGCCGACGCCGGCCGCAGCGGCGGCTCGCCCGCCCCGTGCCCCCCCGCGGCCGGGGTCGCGGCCTCGCCGAGCAGGCCGGCCGGGCGGACGACGAGCACCGCCGCCATGACGAGGAAGATCAGCACCAGCGTCAGCTTGGGGAACAGCAGCACTCCGAAGGCGTGGAGGACGCCGATCAGCACCGCCGCCAGGTAGGCGCCGACGATGCTGCCCATGCCGCCCACGACCACGACGACGAACGCCTCGGCGACGACGTTGAGGTCCATGTGCAGGTTCGCCGCCTCGCGCGGCACCTGCAACGCGCCACCGAGGCCGGCGAGCAGCGCGCCCAGCGCGAAGACCCCGGTGAAGAGCCGGCGCTGGTCGACGCCGAGCGCCGCCGTCATCTCGCGATCGGCGGTCGCGGCGCGGACGAGGACGCCCCAGCGGGTGCGCCGGAAGAGCAGCCACAGCAGCCCCAGCACCACTGGGCCGACGGCGATCAGAAAGAGGTCGTACTCCGGCACCGGCTGCCCCAGCACCTCCACCGCGCCGCCCAGGCCGGGGGCGCGCGGCCCCAGCATGTCCTCCGGCCCCCAGAGCCACAGGGTCGCGTCCTGGATCACCAGGACGAGCCCGAAGGTCGCGAGCAACTGGAAGAGTTCGGGCGCCGGATAGACCCGGCGCAGCACCAGCACCTCGACCGCCACCCCGAGCAGGCCGACCGTCAGTGCCGCCGCGACCACGCCCGGCCAGAATCCCAGCCGCTCGATCGCCGTGACGGCGACATACGCTCCGACCATGAAGAAGGAGCCGTGCGCGAAATTGACGACCCGCGTGACGCCGAAGACGATCGACAGGCCGGCCGCGACCAGGAACAGCGACGAGGCGCCGGCGAGCCCGGTCAGGGCCTGGGCCAGCGCGAAGGACGGCTCGGCCCAGAGCAGGCCGAGCGTGCCGATCAGATGGTCCACCGGGCGGCCCGCGCGCCGGGCGCGACCCGGCTATTCCTGCGGGCGCAGCGTGCGGACCGTGGCGTCGTCCGGCAGGTATTTGCCGCCGTCGGCATAGCGCCAGTCGACCATCGTGCCGCGGCCGTCCCGGACCGCGGTGCGCCCGACATAGGCGCCGAGCGTCGCCTGATGATCGACGCGGCGATAGGTCATCGGCCCGAAGGGGCTCGACAGTTCCAGCCCGCGCATGGCCTCGACCAGCTTCTCGGTCTCGGTCGAACCGGCCTTGGCGACGGCGGCGGCGAGCGACTTCACCATGACGTAGCCGACGACCGAGCCGAGGCGCGGATAGTCGTCGAAGCGCGCCCGGTAGGCGTCGCGGAAGGCCGAGTGTTCCGGCGTGTCAATGGCGTCCCACGGGTAGCCGGTGACGATCCAGCCCTCCGGCGCCTCCGCCTTCATCGGATCGAGATACTCGGGCTCGCCGGTCAGGAGACTGACGACGGCGCGGTTGCGGAAGAGGCCGCGGGTCGTGCCCTCGCGCACGAAGCGGCCGAGATCGGGGCCGAAGGTGACGTTGAAGATGGCGTCCGGCCGCGCCAGCGCGAGCGCCTGGACGGTGGCGCCGGGATCGATCTTGCCCTGCGCCGGCCACTGCTCGGCGACGAACTCGACCTCCGGCCGCTTCGCCTTCAGCAGGGACCTGAATGCCGCCACGGCCGACTGGCCGTATTCGTAGTTGGGGGCGACGGTCGCCCAGCGCTTCGCCGGCAGCTTCGCCGCCTCCTCCGCCAGCATCGCCGCCTGCATGTAGGTCGAGGGGCGCAGGCGGAAGGCGTAGCGGTGGCCCTTCGACCAGGTCAGGGCGTCGGTCAGCGGCTCGGAGCCGAGGAACAGCACCTTGTGCTGGCGCGCATAGTCGGAGACGGCGAGGCCGATATGGGAGAAGAAGGTGCCGGCCAGCATCGCCACCTTTTCGTTGGCGACGAGTTCGGCCGCCATCCGCACCGCGTCCTCGGGCTTGCCGCCATCGTCGCGGGCGACGATCTCGAGCTTGCGGCCGAGCACGCCGCCGGCCTTGTTCACCTCCTCCAGCGCCAGCGTCCAGCCGTTGCGGTAGGGCACCGTGAAGGCGGCCATGCCGGAATAGCTGTTGATCTCGCCGATGCGGATCGGCTCCTGGGCGCCGGCCGTCGCGGCGAGCGCGGCCATGGCCGCAAGTCCGAGGATGGCCTGCCGCAGCATGGGCCCGCTCCCTGTCAGTCGATGGGTCGAAGGACGGGAGCCTAGACGCCCTCCGCCCTCTCCCGCAACGCGATACCGCCTATCCGTTGGCGGCCTTGAGGATGGCGTGCAGCAGCACCTCGCAACCGGCGGCGATGTCCGACGGCTTGGCGTCCTCGACCTCGTTGTGGCTGATGCCGTCGGCACAGGGCACGAAGATCATGCCGGTCGGCGCCACCCGCGCCATGTAGACGGCGTCGTGGCCGGCGCCGCTGACGATTTCCATGGCCGGGAACCCGCCCTGGGCGGCGGCGTCGCGCACCGCGGCGACGCAGGCCGGATCGAACGGCGTCGGCGGGAAGTACCAGAACTCCTTGACCTCGGCCTCGGTCCCGGTCGCGGCCGCGTGCTCGGCGCAGGCCGCCCGCAGCTCCTGGTCCATCTTCGTCAGCACCGCGTCGACGGGATGGCGGAAATCGACCGTGAAGAAGACCTGGCCCGGGATGGTGTTGCGCGAGTTCGGCGAGACGCGGACGAAGCCCACCGTGGCGCAGGCGTTCGGCTGGTTGGCGAGGCCGATGCGGTTGACGGCGTCGATCATCCGGGCGGACGCGACCAGCGCGTCGCGGCGCTTCTTCATCGGGGTCGGGCCGGCATGGGCCTCCTGCCCGGTCACCGTGATCTCGTACCAGCGCTGGCCCTGCGCACCGGTGACGATGCCGATGACCTTGCCCTCGTCCTCCAGGATCGGGCCCTGCTCGATATGGGCCTCGAAATAGGCCTTGGTCGGACGGCCGCCGACCGGCAGGTCGCCGGCATAGCCGATGGCGGCGAGTTCGCCGCCCAGCGTCTTCGTAGGGTCGTTGTTGTCCGGTCGCTCCAGCCCGTAGGCGAGGTCCCAGACGCCGGCATAGATACCGGAGCCGACCATGGCCGGCGAGAAGCGCGAGCCCTCCTCGTTGGTCCAGACCACGACCTCGACCGGCGCCTCGGTCTGGTACTGGGCATCGTTGAGGGTACGGATCACCTCCAGCCCGGCGAGCACGCCGTAGACCCCGTCGAACCGGCCGCCGGTCGGCTGGGTGTCGAGGTGGCTGCCGGTCATCACCGCCGGCAGGGCGTCGTTGCGGCCGGGGCGGCGGGCGAAGATGTTGCCCATGCGGTCGACGCCGACCGTGCAGCCCGCCTCCTTGCACCAGCGCACGAAGAGATCGCGGCCCTGGCGGTCGAGGTCGGTGGCGGCGAGCCGGCAGACGCCGCCCTTCGGCGTCGCCCCGATCCGGGCCATCTCCATCAGCGACGCCCACAGGCGGTCGCCGTCGATACGCAGGTTCTCCATCGGGCTCGTCTCCGTCGCGGGCCAAGTCCGCCTACTTATCGGCAGGACGTCCGGGCCGGGCAAGCCTGGAGCGTTGCGGCATCGGCCGGCCCTTGAAATACTGCGCCGCCCCTCCCCGACGCCCGAGCCCTTCATGCCCGACGCCAGCCAGGACACCGCGATCCGCGACGCCGTCGACCGCGGCTTCGACGACCAGATCGCCTTCACCGCCGACCTCGTGCGCTATCCCTCGGTGCGCGGCGCCGAGCACACCGCGCAGGACTGCATGGCCCGCGCCATGCGCGAGCGCGGCCTCGATATCGACCGCTGGATCATCGACCTCGACGACATCAAGGGCCTGAAGGGCTACTCGCCGGTCAACGTCTCCTACGAGAACGCCCTCAACGTCGTCGGCATCCACCGCCCGCGAGCGAAGAAGGGCCGCTCGCTGGTGCTGAACGGCCATATCGACGTGGTGCCGGAAGGCCCGCTCGACATGTGGACGACGCCGCCCTACGAGCCCAAGGTCGCCGACGGCTGGCTCTACGGCCGCGGCTCGGGCGACATGAAGGCGGGCCTCGTCGCGTGCGTCTTCGCGCTGGAGGCGCTGCGGCGCGCCGGCTGGCAGCCGGCGGCCGAGGTCTTCGTGCAGTCGGTGATCGAGGAGGAATGCACCGGCAACGGCGCGCTCGCCTGCGTCGGGCGCGGCTACGTCGCCGACGCCGCCCTGATCCCGGAGCCGCGCGGCGAATCGGTCCTGAGCGCGCAGATTGGCGTCATGTGGTTCCAGGTCCGCCTCAAGGGCCGGCCGGTCCATGCGTCGGTGGCGGGCGAAGGTGCCAACGCCATCGAGGCGGCGGGGCCGATCATCCGTGCGCTCCACGCCATGAAGGACCGCTGGAACGGCGGCCGCGCCGCGCATCCCCCCTTCGACACCGTCGCCAACCCGATCAACATCAACATCGGCAAGATCACCGGCGGCGATTGGGCGTCGAGCGTGCCCGCCTGGTGCGACATCGACGTCCGCATCGCGACCTATCCCGGCCAGGACCTGGGCGATGCCAGGCGCGAGATCGAGGACACGATCCGCCAGTCGGCCCAGGGCATCCCCTTCCTCGCCAACAATCCGCCCGAGGTGCTGTGGTTCGGCTTCCAGGCCGAGGGCTACATCCTGCCCGAGGGCAGCGACGCCGAGCGCACCCTGGGCGGCGCGCATCAGCGGGTCTTCGGCCAGAAGCTCCTGCGCACGCCGACGACGGCGACCACCGACGCCCGCTTCTTCGGCCTCTATTCCGGGATGCCGGCGCTGGTCTACGGGCCCAAGGCGGCCTCGGTGCATGGCTTCGACGAGCGCGTCGAGATCGAATCGATCCGGCGCACGACCCAGGCGATGGCACTCTTCATCGCCGACTGGTGCGGGCTGGAGGCCGCGTGATGCTGGACCCGCAGATCGAGACCGCCATCCGCGACGCGGTCGATGCCGGCTTCGCCGACCAGACCGCCTTCACCGCCGAGATCGTCGCCTCGCCATCGGTCCGCGGCCGCGAGCAGCCGGCCCAGAACCTGATGGCGGCCGCCATGCGCGAACGCGGCCTGCCGGTCGATTCCTGGCGCATCGACCCCGAGACGATCCGGCACCTGCCGGGCTTCTCCCCGGTCACGGTCAGCTACGAGCAGGCGACGACGGTGGTCGGCGCCTGGCGCGCGCCCGACCCGCGCGGCCGCTCGCTGATCCTGAACGGCCATATCGACGTCGTCCCCACGGGGCCGGAGGAGATGTGGGCGATCCCGCCCTTCGAGCCGCGGGTCGCCGACGGCTGGATGTACGGCCGCGGCGCCGGCGACATGAAGGCCGGCCTGTGCTCGACCCTCTTCGCCTTCGACGCGCTGCGCCGCGCCGGCGTCCGGCCGACCGGCGACATCTATTTCCAGTCGGTGATCGAGGAGGAATGCACCGGCAACGGCGCGCTGTCCTGCTTCGCCCGCGGCTATCGCGCCGATGCCGCGCTCATCCCCGAGCCGATGGGCGAGCGCTTCATCCGCGCCCAGGTCGGGGTCATCTGGTTCCAGATCCGGCTGCGCGGCTTCCCGGTCCATGCCGCCTACGCGACCACCGGCGCCAACGCGATCGAGAGCGCCTATGCGCTCTTCCCGTCGCTCCATGCGATGTGCGAGGAGTGGAACCGGCGCTGCGCCAGGGTCGAGCATTTCGGCGACCTGAAGCACCCGATCAACCTCAACATCGGCAAGATCACCGGCGGCGACTGGGCCTCCAGCGTCCCCGCCTGGTGCCATGTCGACGTCCGCATCGCCACATATCCCGGCCAGGACCTGGCCGAGGCGCGGCGCGAGATCGAGGACACGCTGCGCGCGGCCTCGCGCGACATCCCCTTCCTCGCCAACAGCCCGCCGGAGATCGTCTGGAACGGCTTCCAGGCCGAGGGTTGCATCCTGTCGGGCGGCGACGCCGAGGCGGTGCTGGCCGACGCGCACCGCACCGTCTTCGACGACGCGCTCCAGCCGATGACCTGCACCGGCACCACCGACGCGCGGTTCTTCGGCCTCTATGCCGGCATCCCGGCCCTGGTCTACGGGCCGAAGGCGGAGAACATCCACGGCTACGACGAGCGCGTCGACCTCGAATCCCTGCGCCGCACGACCCAGGCGACGGCGCTCTTCATCGCCGACTGGTGCGGCATCGAGAAGGCCTGAGCAAATGGACGTCGTCTTCAGCGAGGCGCATGCGCACCACGCGCCGCGCGAGTTCCTCCTGCGCGGCAACTTCGCTCCCATGGCAGAGACCGTGGAACGGGCCGAGAACCTGGTGCGGGCCGCCCGCGACATGGGCCATCGCGTCACCGCGCCCGACGACTGGGGCATGGCGCCGCTCGCCGCCGTCCACTCGGTCGAGTATCTCGAATTCCTGGAGACGGGCCATCGGCGGTGGATGGAACTGCCGGGGGCCAACCCGGAAATCCATCCCCACGCCTTCCCCGGGCGTCACATGCGCACCCGGCCCGAGAGCATCGCGGGCCAGGTCGGCTACCATATCGGCGATCTCAGCGCGCCGATGGTCGCCGGCACCTGGCCGGCCGCGCTCGCCAGCGCCCACGCCGCGGTCCAGGCGACGGAACTGGTGCTGACCGGCGCGCCGGTCGCCTATGCGCTCTGCCGGCCGCCGGGCCATCACGCCTTCGCCGACCAGGCGGCCGGCTTCTGCTTCGTCAACAATGTCGCCGTCGCCGCCCAGCACGCCCGCGGCAAGGCCGGGCGCGTCGCCATCCTCGATGTCGACGTCCATCACGGCAATGGCACCCAGGGCATCTTCTACGATCGCAGCGACGTCTTCTTCTGCTCGCTGCACGGCGACCCCGGCAGCTTCTATCCCTACTTCGCCGGCTATCGCGCCGAGAGCGGTGCCGGCGCCGGCACCGGCTACACGCTGAACCTGCCGCTCGCCCACGGCACCGCCGACGCCGACTACCTCGTCGCCCTCGACCGCGCGATCGCCGCCATCCGGCGCTTCGACCCCGACGTGCTGCTGATCTCGCTCGGCTTCGACGCCTACGAGAAGGATCCGCTCGGGGTTCTCCGGATCTCGACCGACGGTTTCGCCGAAATCGCCCGCCGCATCGCCGCCATCGGCCGCCCGACCGTGCTGGTGCAGGAGGGCGGCTACCATGTCGGCGACCTCGGACGGAATCTCCAGTCCTTCCTCGGAGCCTACGAAGCCACCATTGGCGCCGGGCCCCGGGGCGGGTAAGTAACCGCCAATCATTCGGGAGCACGCGATCCCATGGCCGCGACCCAGTTCCTCGACCTCGCCGAACTCGCCGCCCGGATTCCGGACGGTGCCTTCCTCGCGCTGCCGCCGGACTACAGCAACGTGCCGATGGCGGCGACCCATGCGCTGCTGCGCCGGCCGGTGCGCGACCTCCACCTCCTCTGCGTGCCGACCAGCGGCATCCAGGCGGACCTGCTGATCGGCGCCGGCTGCGTCGCATCGATCGAGTGCGCCGCCGTCTCCCTCGGCGAGCAGGGGCCGGCGCCCCGCTTCACCAGCGCCGTCGTCAACGGCACCCTCAAGTTCGTCGACAGCACCTGCCCCGCCATCCACGCCGCCCTCCAGGCGGCGGAGAAGGGGCTGCCCTTCATGCCGCTGCGCGGCATCCTCGGTTCCGACATCCTCGCCAACCGGCCGGACTGGAAGGTGATCGACAATCCGTTCGCCGACGGCAAGGACCCGATCGTCCTGCTGCCGGCGATCCGGCCGGACTTCGCCGTCTTCCATGCCCGCTGGGCCGACCGCCAGGGCAATGTCTGGATCGGCCGCCGGCGCGAGCTGATGACGATGGCCCACGCCGCCCGCCGGTCGCTGGTCACCGTCGAGGCGATCTTCGACGGCGACCTGCTGGCCGAGGACGAACTGGCCGCCGGGACGATTCCCGGCATCTATGTCGACGCGGTGGCGCTGGCGCCGCGCGGCGCTTGGCCGATGGGACTGGCCGACCTCTATGCGCCGGATGTCGCCCATCTCGCCGACTACGCCCGGCGTGCCCGCACCGACGAGGGTTTCCGCGACTATCTCGCAGCCAACCACCTGGAGCCGGCCCATGCCGGCTGAGGCACCCGCCTGGCGGCGCGAGGAGCTGCTGATCGCCGTCCTCGCCCGCCTCCTCGACGGGGTCGACCATGTCGCGGTCGGCGCCAGCTCGCCGATCCCGGGGGCGGCCGCCCTCCTTGCCCGCGCCCTCTCCAAGGGCGACACGCGGGTCTCGGTCCTCGGCAGCCGCCGCCACAACCCCTTCACCGAGGGTGGCCGCGAGCTCTTCGACTGCGCCGCCCAGGGCCGCATCGGCGCCTTCTTCCTGGGCGGCGGCGAGATCGACGGGCAGGCGAACATCAACCTCGTCGGCATGGGTGACTATCCCAGGCTCGACGTCCGCTTCCCGGGCTCCTTCGGCTCGGCCTATCTCTACATGCTGATCCCGCGCGTCATCCTCTTCCGGGAGGAGCACACGCGCCGCGTGATGGTGCCGCGCGTCAACTTCATCAGCGCGCCCGGCACCAGCGAGCCCGGAATCCACCGGCCGGGCGGCCCCTATGCGCTGGTGACGAATCTCGCCAAGTTCGACTTCGACCGCGCGCGCCGGCGCTTCTCGCTGGCGACCGTCCATCCCGGCCACACCGAGGCCGACGTCGCCGCGGCGACCGGTTTCGAGTACGATCGCCCGGCCGCGGTGCCGGCGACCGAGCCGCCGCCCCCGGAATGGCTGGAACTCCTGCGCGGACGCATCGCGGGCGAACTCGCCGAGACCTACCCCAAGTTCGCCAAGGCCGTCTTCGGCGTCGAAGCCGCGGCCTGATCCCTCCAGTTCAGCGCAATCGGAGCAGAGGATGAACGCGTCCACCGGCACGCTCGCCGGCATCAAGGTCATCGACCTCACCCGCATCCTGAGCGGCCCCTACGGCTCGCAGATCCTCGCCGACCATGGTGCGACGGTCATCAAGGTCGAGCCGCCGGCCGGGGACGAGACGCGCGACTGGGGTCCGCCCTTCCGCGACGGGACCGCCTCCTATTTCGTCGGCGTCAACCGCAACAAGCGCTCGATCGCCCTCGACCTCACCAAGCCCGAGGGGCGCGAAGTGCTGTTCCGCCTGCTCGAGGATGCCGACGTGCTCTTCGAGAACTTCAAGACGGGCCAGCTGGCGAAATGGGGCCTCGACTGGGAGACGGTGCTGAAGCCGCGCTTCCCGCGCCTGATCTATGCCCAGATCTCGGGCTTCGGACCGGACGGCCCGCTCGGCGGCCTGCCGGGCTACGACGCCGCGGTGCAGGCCTCTTCGGGCCTGATGAGCATCAACGGTTCGCCCGAGAGCGGGCCGATCCGCCTCGGCACGCCCATCGTCGACCTCGGCACCGGCCTCAACGCAGTCATCGGCATCCTGATGGCGTTGATCGAGCGCCAGCGGTCCGGCCGCGGCCAGCACGTCGAGTGCTCGCTCTACGACGTCGGCATCTCGCTGCTGCACCCGCATGCCGCCAACTACTTCATGTCGGGCGAGCCGCCGAAGCTGCTCGGCAACAGTCATCCCAACATCTGCCCCTACGACCAGTACCGCACCCGGACGCGGCCGATCTTCCTCGCCGTCGGCAACGACACCCAGTTCCGCCGCCTCTGCGAGGTGCTGGGCGTGCCGGAGCTGCCGACCGACGCGCGCTTCAAGACCAACCGCGACCGCGTCCAGCACCGGGCGGAGCTGAACCAGATCCTGCTCGACCTGCTGCTGGAGCATGACGGACCGGCGCTCGCCTCGCGCCTCCTCGACGCCGGGGTTCCGGTCGGCCCGGTGCAGTCGATCCCCGAGGTCATGGACGACCCGCACACGAAGCACCGCGACATGGTGGTCGAGATGGGGGCCTATCGCGGCACCGGCATCCCGCTCAAGTTCGACCGCACGCCGGGCGCCGCCCGCACCGTGCCGCCGGCCTTCGGCGCCGACGGCCAGGCGATCCTCGCCGAGCACGGGTTCACCGCCGAGGAGATCGACGGCCTCAAGGCCCAGGGCATCCTCCACGACCAGCGCCGGAAGGGGAAGTAGCGGGCGGCCGCGCCGCCCGCGCCTCCCCTGCCGTCAGTCG
>NZ_JAYSFE010000119.1:0-14266 GCF_041913585.1 Allostella sp. | reverse complement strand
AGGACCATCCGGTGCAGCCGCGGGTCACCTGCGGGTTCAAGCTGATGCCGGTCGGGTTCTTCGACGGCAATCCGGTGATCGACCTGCCGCGGGAAACCAATCGGGCGAGCAGGGGCAACCAGTCGGCGCCGACCTGCTGCGGGGCCTGACGGGCTGCCTTTCCCCGGGTACCTTCGGCGCGTCCGTCCCCTAGGATGTCGCCCTGCGGCGCCGACGTGAGCAGGAGAGCGCGATGGACTTGTCGTCCGCGGCACGCCTCACCATCCGGGACGCGACATGCCGGGGCGTGCGGGTGCCCCTGACCTTCGCGCTCGGGACCAGCGCGGCCATCGTGCGGCAGGTGCCGCTCCTGCTCGTCGACCTCACGACCGAGGAAGGGGTCGTCGGCCGCGCCTATCTTTTCGCCTACACCGACGCCGGCGCGCGGTCGATCGCCGACCTGATCGGCGAGGCGGTGGCAGGCGTGCGGGGCCAGCCCTGCGCACCGGCGGTGCTGGCGCCGCTCCTCGGCCGGCGGTGGCGGCTCCTCGGCGTCGCCGGCCCGGTGCGGATGGCGCTTTCCATCCTCGACATCGCCATGTGGGATGCCGTCGCGGTGGCGGCGGGACGGCCGCTCGCCACGCTGCTCGGCGCCGGCCGCGGCGCGATTCCGGCCTATGACAGCCGCGGGCTCGGCCTGATGGAGGCGGCACGGCTGGCGGACGAGGCCGAGCGGCTGTGCGCCTCCGGCCTCGGCGCGGTCAAGCTCCGGCTGGGATATCCGACGCTGGCCGAGGACCTGGCGGCGCTGGCGGCGGTGCGCAGCCGCCTGCCTCCGGGGATGCCGGTGATGGTCGACTACAACCAGGCGCTGACCGTGGCGGAGGCGCTGGAGCGCGGCCGCGCCCTCGACCAGGCCGGCGTGGCATGGCTCGAGGAGCCGATCCGGCACGACGACTATCGCGGCGCGGCGCGGCTGGCCGCGGCACTCGCCGTTCCGGTGCAGATTGGCGAGAATTTCAACGGTCCGGCGGCCCTGTCCGACGCCTTGGCGGCGGGTGCCTGCGACCACGTCATGCCGGACGTCGCGCGCATCGGCGGTGTCACCGGCTGGATGCAGGCGGCGGGCATCGCCGCCGCGGCCGGGATCGAGATGTCCTCGCACCTGATGCCGGAACTGAGCGTGCATCTCCTGGCCGCTTCGCCGACGGCGCACTGGCTGGAATATGTCGACTGGGCGGACGCCGTCCTGGAACAGCCGCTCGAAATCCGGGACGGGGCGGCTCGGGTGCCCGACCGCCCGGGCCTCGGCATCGCCTGGAGCGCCGAGAAGCTCCGGCGGCTCGCGACGATCTAGGCCCGGGCGATCCGGGTCACCAGCACCGCGAGGCCGGCGAGCCACAGCGCGGTCAGCACCGGCACGCCGCCGATGCGCAGGAGCGGCTGCCACATGCCCTCGCCGAACAGGATCCACAGCGCGAGCCCGACGACGGCCGCGGCCGCGAGATAGGGCAGGACGCGCGCCGAGGTCTCGCCGTCGGCGACATGCGCTTCGAAGAAGGCGAGGGCGACGGCGACGCCACTGATCGTGCCGTAGGTGAGCGCGACGACGGCGGCCATGTTGCCGGGATTTGCGGCGTGGACGAGGCCGAGGGGTGGGCCGGCGAAGGTGTAGAAGGCGCCGAACAGGAGGGCGCCGACGAGGGCGGCCCCGACGATCAGAAGCAAGCCGTGGATCGTCTTCGCCATGGGCGCCCCCGATCGACCGTTCCGTGCTGCTCGCAATCATTGTTAGCACGATACGATTTGCGGCGTAATGGTCATTGGAGCCGGCGCAGCGCGAACGGAGGCGAGGATGGTTGGCCAGGTCTGGCGGATGGTGTTCGTCCTGTTTTCCCTCTCCCTCTGGGCCGCCGGCGGAGCCGTCGCCCAGGACTGCGACCTGCGCTGCAACCGCGGCTGCTACGGCCAGTCCCAGTCCGACCAGTGGAAGTGCGAGGACGACCGTCGCGCGTGCGTCGCCGCCTGCCGGTCCGAGCAGCAGCGCCCGGGCGGGTCGGCGGCGCCGGCCGGACGCGCCTTCGGCGCCATCGCCTATTCCCGGACGACGGGGGACTACGGCTATGCCCACGGCCAGCCGTCCAGGGCGCGTGCCGAGCAGGTGGCGCTCGGCTTCTGCACCGGCCAGCGCAACCGGGCGGCGGACTGCGCGGTCCTGGTCTGGTTCTGGAACGCCTGCGCGGCGCTGGCGACGGCCGGCAACGGCGCCTTCGGCAGCGATCACGCCGCCGATCGCGGGGCGGCGCAGCAATCGGCGCTGCGCATTTGTTCGAGCTATGGCGGCGCCAACTGCCGGGTCGTGCAGACCGTGTGCAGCCGCTAGCCGGCCGGCGTCGGCCGGCTGTGGAAGAGCCCGACGATGCGGCGCTGCAGGCCGGGCACCGACCACAGGATGGCGAACAGCGTCAGCAGTGCCAGACCGGCGCTGATCGGCCGGGTGAAGAAGGGCGTCGGATCGCCGCCGGTCAGCGACAGGCCGCGCAGCAGGTTCTTGTCGAGGAGTTCGCCCAGCACCAGCCCCAGGATCAGCGGCGCCATCGGGAAGTTCAGCAGGCGCATGGCGAAGCCGATCATGCCGAAGGCCAGCATGACGTAGATGTCGAAGACGCGCGACGTGATGGCGAAGGCGCCGACCGTGCAGAGCACGAAGACGATCGGCATCAGGCGCTCGCGCGGGACGAGCAGGATCCAGAGCAGCGGCCGCACCAGGGTCAGGCCGAAGAAGAGCTTCATCATGTCGGCCAGCACCAGCATGGCGACGATCTGGTAGACGAACTCGGGCTGGGTCACCATCAGCATGGGGCCCGGATTGACGTTGTGGATCAGCATCGCGGCCAGGAGCACGGCGGCCGGCGCCGAGCCCGGCACGGCCAGGGTCAGCACCGGGATGATCGCGCCCGGGACGCAGGCGCTCTCCCCGGTTTCGGCGGACATCAGGCCCTCGATCGATCCCTTGCCGTACTTCTGCTTCTCCTTGCTGGCCCGCCGCGCGGCGGCATAGGAAGTCCAGGCGGCGGTGTCCTCGCCGAGGCCGGGCAGCACCCCGATGAAGGTGCCGATCGCCCCCGATCGCAGGATCGTCCGCCAGTGGCGCAGCACGTCGCGGACCCGCGGGATCACCGAGTCGATCTTGTTCGAGACCGCCTTGAATGCCGGGCCGCTCATCACGTGGAGCACCTCGGCGACCCCGAAGGCGCCGACCAGCGCCGGCAGCAGCCCGATCCCGCCGGCGAGGTCGATGGTGCCGAAGGCGAAGCGCGGATAGGCGTGGACGGTCTCCTGGCCGATCGTCGCCACGAACAGGCCGAGGAAGCCGGCGATGTAGCCCTTGAGCGCGTCGCCGCCCGACAGCGACCCGGCGATGACGATGCCGAAGACCGCCACCCAGAAGAACTCGTAGGAGCCGAACGAGAGCGAGATCTCGCCGAGTGTCGGGGTGAAGATGGCGACGCAGGCGGTGCCGAAGAGGGTGCCGAGCCACGAGCCCGAGGTCGAGATGCCCATGGCGCGGCCCGCCATGCCCTGGCGCGCCAGCGGAAAGCCGTCGAGCGTCGAGCAGGCGCTGGCCGGCGTGCCGGGGATGTTGAGCAGGATGGCGCTGCGGCTGCCGCCGTAGATCGCGCCGACATAGACGCAGATCAGGATCAGGATCGCCGAGTTCGGCGCCATGGTGTAGGTCAGCGTCGTCATCAGCGCGACGCCCATGGTCGCGGTCAGGCCGGGCAGGGCGCCGACGATGATCCCGAGCAGCGTCGCCCAGAAGACGTTGAAGAGGGTGCCGGGGGTGGCGAATCCGGCGAAGGCCTGTCCCAGCAGGGCGAGATTGTCGAGCATGGCGGGCGCCTTCAGGGCAGGCGGACGAGGAACAGCTTCTCGAACACCAGCATGACTGCGGCGCCGGTGGCGAGCCCGAGGACGGCGGCGGTCGCGACGCGGCGCAGCCGGCGTGCCGGCGGCTCGTCCTGCCACTCGAAGAGCAGGATGAAGGCGGTGACGAAGATCGCGGTGGCGAGCCAGAACGGCAGCAGGCCGATCAGGCCGACGGAGTAGCCGAGGCAGACGACGACCGCGGCTGCCAGACGGGAGATGCTCGAGTGCGGGAAGGCACCGGTCGCCGGGCCGGCGCCACCGCCCGGGCGCAGCGCGCCGCGGGCGATCGACCGGCCGGCGAGGACGATCCCCAGGATCGCGAGCACGGTGCCGTAGAAACCCGGCACGATTCCGGGCGCCGTGAAGGGGTCGCCGCCGCGGTCGGTGAAGGTCGGCATGTCCCAGGCCATGCGCAGCACCGCCAGCCCGAAGGCGAGCACCAGCGCGCCGGTCGCGAGATCGGTGCGCGGCGCCGGCTCGGGCCGGACATGGTCCATCGGCGGCGGATCGGCGGCGTCGGTCATCGCAGCAGGAGCTTTCCGGAAATGGAAGCGGGGCCGCCCGCGTGGGCGGCCCCGGCGACGCCGCGGCTACTTCAGCCGCTCGATCCCGAGCGTGTCGGGCGAGATCTTGGCCTTGCCGCCGTCGAAGTAGAGCCAGGCCGTCTGGCGGACCATCTTGAAGGCCTCGTCATGGGCCTTCTGGCCGTAGATCGGGGTGAAGAGCGCGCTGCGCTGGGCGGCATAGCGCTTCAGCACGTCGGAATTGGCGATCTTCCGCTCCCAGGCCGCCTGCATGGTCCGGATGACCGGCTCCGGCGTGCCCTTGGGCGCCCAGATGCCGAAATAGTTCACCGGCGCCACGAGGTTGGGGATCCACTTGGTGATCGGCGGAATCTCGCCGTAGCCCTCCAGGTTGACCGGCTGCTCGCTGTAGACGACGAGCGGCTTGAGGCGCTTGCCGCGGATCATCTCGGTCATCTCGACCAGGAGCTGGGAGACGACCGGCACCTCGCCGGAGACCGCGGCGATCACCGCCGGGTTGCCGCCGTCGTAGGTGACGTGGCGGTAGGTGATGCCGGCGGCGGCCTTGATCGACTCCATCATGTTGTGCCCGGCCGAGGAGAGGCCGGCGCTGGAGACCGCGACCGGCGTGCCGCCCGACTTCAGCGCCTTCAGCAGGTCGCCGAAATCCTTGTAGGGCGCACCCGGATTGGCCGAGATGGCCGAGACGTTGGCGACCGCGAGAAACAGGTTCCAGTCCTGCAGGCCGGTGTCGAGCATGCCGAGCACGCGGTAGGTGCCGACGTCGGCCGCGGCGCCTGCTGCCCAGGTGTAGCCGTCCTTGGCCGCCTCCAGCGCGTTCTTGGTGCCGATCGAGCCCGAGGCGCCGGGCTGGTTCACCACCACGAACTTCTGCTTCAGCTCCGCCTCCAGTTCGGAGGCGACGATGCGGGCCATCTGGTCGGTCGAGCCGCCGGCCGCCCACGGCACGATGATCGTCACCGGCCGCTCGGGCTTCCAGGGGTAGTCCTGCGCCTGGGCCGCGGACATGGAAAGGGCCGCCGCGATCGCCGCGCCGGCCCATCGGAAAATGCTGGACATGGATGGCCTCCCCGAAGGCATCGTTGCGGCCGTGATCGTTCCCGCCCTTTGCCTCGCCCGTCAAGCCGCATCGCCCCTTCCGTGACAACCCATCCGCGCATTCTCCAGGTCGGCTACGGCGCCTTCGGCGCCACCCATCTCGATGCCTGGGCGGGGCTGGTGCCGGCGACCGCCCTCACCGTCGCCGACCCGCGTCCGGACGCCCGGGCGGCGGCGGCCGCGCGGGTGCCCGGCATCGCCGTGGTCGCGGACTGGCGCGACGGGCTGGCGGCGGTCGATGCCGTCGACGTGCTGACGCCGACCGACACCCACCATGCGATCGCGGCCGCCGCGATCGCGGCCGGGCGCCACCTCTTCCTCGAAAAGCCGATGACGGTCGACGCCGCAGAGGCACGGGACCTCGAGGCGCGGGCGGCCCGGACCGGGGTCACCGTCCAGGGCGGGCTCTATTTCCGCTTCCATCCCAAGGCGCGGGCGCTGCACGCGCTGGTGCGCGCGGGCGGCGTCGGGCGGCTGCGTTTCCTGCAGGGGAAGTTTGCCGGCTTCAAGCGGGCGCGCGGCGATTCGGGGGCGCTGCTCAACGACGCCGTGCACTTCATCGACCTCTTCGGCTGGCTCGCCGGCGAGCGGCCGGCGACGGTCCATTGCGTGACCCGCGACCATTTCGGCCGCGGCTCGGAGGATCTGGCCCTGGCGACGCTGGTCTATCCCTCGGGCGTCGTCGCCCATGTCGAGACCGGGTACATCCAGCCGGGGCGCTGGCCGGACACGGTGGTGCCGGGCGCGGTGACGTCGAAGGAGGTCCAGGTGAGCGGATCGGAGGGGGCGGTCGAGATCGATTTCGCGGCCGAGACCATGGTGCGGCACCGCGTCCGCCACGAATTCGCCGACGGCCTGTGGCGCCCGGTCTTCGCCGGCAGCGCGCCGGTCGCGGCCGAGGCGGCCGACCCGGTCGCGGTCGTCCGGGCCGAGCTCGCGCATTTCCTCGACTGCATCGCCCGGCGTCGGCCGCCCGATGCCGGGCTCGCCGAGTGCGGGGTCGGGCTGGCACTGGTTCTCGATGCCGCCCGCCGCTCGGCCGCCACCGGAACCGTCGCGAGGGTCGAAGCATGAGCCGGATGAAGCTGTCGCTGTGCAACGAGGTGGTGGCGGAGTTGCCGTTCGCGCGGCAATGCGCGCTGGCGGCCGAACTCGGCTATGACGGGCTGGAGGTGGCGCCCTTCACCTTCGGCGACGAGCCGCACCTGCTGTCGGCCGAGGTTCGGGCCGGCATCCGCCGCGCCGCCGCCGATGCCGGCGTGCGCATTTCCGGCCTGCACTGGCTGCTGGTCAAGCCTTCGGGCCTGTCGCTGACGAGCCCCGACCCGGCCTTGCGCGCGCGTACCCTGGAGGTGCTGAAGCGGCTGGTCGGCCTCTGCGCCGAGCTCGAGGGCGAGGTGCTGGTCCACGGCTCGCCGGCGCAGCGGCGGCTGCCGGAGGGCGTCGGCGCGGCGGACGCCCGCGGCTGGGCGATCGAGGCCCTGGCGGCGGTCGGCGAGGCGGCGGCCAGGGCGGGCGTCGTCCATTGCCTGGAGCCGCTCGCCCCGCGCGAGACCAACTTCGTCACCAGCGTCGCCGAGGCGGCCGAGATCGTCCAGGCGATCGGCAATCCCGCGCTGCGCACCATGATCGACTGTAGCGCCGCCGGCCTCGCCGAGGCCGAGCCGGTCGCCGACCTGATCGACCGCTGGCTGCCGACCGGGCTCGTCGCCCATATCCAGGTCAACGACGCCAACCGGCGGGGGCCGGGCCAGGGCGAGCAGCGCTTCGCGCCGATCCTGGCGGCGCTGGCGCGCAACCGCTATCGCGGCTGGGTGGCGGTCGAGCCCTTCGACTATGTTCCGGACGGTCCGGGATCGGCCGCCCGGGCGGCGGGATATCTGCGCGGGATCGAGGAGGCGCTGCAATGGCGATGAACGGGGCGGGGGTGAACGCCGAGGCGGTGACCGTCGAGGCGGTCGAGCTCTACGAATGGCCCTATCGGCTGCGCCTGCCGTTCCGCTTCGGCGTCATCACCGTGACGCACGGGCGCCAGGCGGTGGTCCGGGTGCGCATCCGGACGGCCGATGGCCGCACGGCCGACGGCATGGCGGCCGAGGCGCTGGCGGCCAAGTGGTTCGACAAGAACCCGGAGCTCAGCGATGCCCAGAACCTGGAGCAGCTCCGCCGCGCGCTCGAGATCGCGACCGGGCTCTACCGGTCGAGCCGGCCGCGGACGCCGTTCCGCCTCTTCGCCGACCACTATCCCGACCAGATCGCCGAAGGCGCCCGGAGCGGCCTGCCGCCCCTGGTCGCCAGCTACGGGCCGGCGCTGCTCGACCGCGCCATCGCCGACGCGCTGTGCCGGGCCCGCGGCGTCGGCTTCTATCAGGCGGTGCGGACGAACCTCCTCGGCATCGAGGCCCACCCGGTGGCGCCGGACCTCGCCGAGTTCGCCCTGGCGCCCTTCCTGCGCGGCCTGGCGCCGTCCGACCGCATCCATGTCCGCCACACGGTCGGCCTCGTCGACCCGATCGTCGCCGCCGACCAGGGGCCGGGCACAAGGGTCGAGGACGGGCTGCCGGAGACGCTGGAGGAGGTCGTCGCCACCTACGGCCACCGCTACTACAAGCTGAAGGTCGGCGGGAACGTCGCCGCCGATGTCGACCGCCTCGCCCGGATTGCGGGCGTCCTCGATCTCCAGGGGCACGACTATGCCGTGTCGCTCGACGGCAACGAGCAATATGCCGACGAGGATGCGGTGCTCGAACTGTGGCGGGCGATGGCGGCCGCGCCGCGCCTGCGGCGTCTCGTCGATTCGATCCTCTACATCGAGCAGCCGATCAAACGGCAGAACGCGCTGTCGGCGCCGGTGACACGACTGGCGGCGGCACGCCCGGTCATCCTCGACGAGTCCGACGGCGACCTGGAGGCCTTTCCGACCGGCCGCAGCCTCGGCTATCGCGGCGTCTCGTCGAAGAACTGCAAGGGCTTCTACAAGTCGATCCTCAATCTCGCGCGCTGCCGCATGTGGAACCAGGCGGAGGGCGACGGGACCTACTTCATGTCGGCCGAGGACCTGACGACCCAGGCCGGCCTGTCGGTGCAGCAGGACCTGGCGCTGGTGAACCTGCTCGGCCTCGTCCATGTCGAGCGCAACGGCCACCATTTCATCGACGGCTTCGCCGGCCGGCCGGCGGGCGAGGCGCAGACCTTCCTCGCCGCCCATCCCGACCTCTACCACGAGCAGGACGGCCGGGTGCGGATGCGGATCACCGACGGCGAGGCGATGATCGGCTCGCTCGCCTGCACCGGCTTCGCCACCGCCGCCTTTCCCGACGTGACGGCGATGGAGCCGATGAAGAAGGCGGAGTGGGGCTCCTAGTCCCGCCCCGTCACTCCCACGGCGCCTTCGCCCCCTCGGGGATGAAGGCGATCTGGCCGCCCAGGGCCGGACCGGCATCGACCATCATCGCGCTGCCCATGTCGGTGACGGCGATGCGGTGGCTGGCGAAGTGCGTGCGGGTCGCGGCGGGGTCGGCGACGCTCAGCGCATAGGCGGCCATGCACGGGAGGGCCGGGATCGGCGCGCCCAGCATGCGCTGGGCGTGCTCCTGGTCGGCGAGGACGATCGAACCGCGATCGAAGGCGAGCATCCAGGCGCCGTCGTCGCGATGGACCGCGGCCCGGCCGGTGAAGCGGCCGAAGCGCTCCGCCGCCTCGTCCGGATCGGGCGAGGCGATGAGGATCGAGCCGAGGCCGGTGGCGCCGTTGGCATGGTCGAGCCAGCGGCCCTGCCACATGTTCTCGGGCGTCAGGTGAGTGCAGAACTGCACCCGGCCCTCCGGCATCGCCTCGGGCGCCACTCGCAGCACCCGGAAGCGGACATGGCCCGGCGCACCGCTTTCGGTCTCGATCTCGCGCTCCAGGCGGACGACGGGCAGCGGCGCGAATCCGGACGCCTGGAGCCGGGCCGCTGCGGCGTCCGGGTCGGCGAGGCCGAAGGCGATGAGATGCACGCCGACATAGCGCGCCATGCCGGCGCGGAGCGTGCGGGCATTGGGCGTGTCGCCGGTCGTCGTCAGGATCTCGATGTAGCCCCGCCGCAGCATGATCGTGCGGTTGGCCGTGCCGGCGGACACGGGCGGCGCGTCCGGCGCGGCGCGGGTCACCTGGTGCGAGAAGGGCGCCATGGTGAAGCCCAGCGCCGCCAGCCGCGCCGACGCCGCGGGCTCGTCCGGGACCCAGTGGGCGAGGTGGTCGACGACGAACCGGTCGCCCGCCGGAACCTGGCGGGCGGCGACGGCGGCGGCTTCGGCCGGGGTCGTTCGGGGCTGGGTCATGGCGTGGCCTCCGGGTTGGGACGGGCCGCGCGCATGCGGGCGCGGCGGCGGCCGTCGAGGGCGATGGCCGTCGAGGCGACGGCGGCGACGCAGAGGGCGGCGCCCAGCGCCGGCAGGGCGCCGATCGGCATGATGAGCGAATAGAGGGCGACGAGATAGGCCACGAAGGACAGCATCCCGATCGTGCTCGCGAGCAGGGTCGCGGCGGCGGCGGGTCCGCCATGGCGCCGGTGCATGATGAAGGCGATGGCGGTGAAGGCGGTCGGGAAGGCCATCAGGACGCCGGTCGCCTGGGGCCCGATGAGGGCGCTGATGCTGACGACGCTGGCGATGATGCCGCCGGTGATGAGGGCGCGGCCGACCAGTTCGACGCCGGAGATGCCGACCGGGCGCGGCGGCGGCTTCAGGCCCGGCGGCCGCGGCACCAGGATGGCGGCGGCGAAGGCGGCCAGCGTCAGCCCCAGCGCCGACCATAGCTGGAGCGGCAGGAGCTGGACGAGATAGCCGACGCCGCACCACACCAGCAGCGCTCCGCCGACGCTGGCGACGGCGCCGAAGCGCACCGCCAGCCGCGGATAGACGATGAGGAAGACGGCGATCGCCGCACTCATCGCCAGCGTGTAGAGCACGCTGTCGGCGACGAAGCGGTCGTCGGCCTGGAGCGCCAGGAAGAACATGCCCGGGCCCGACGAGATCGGCAGGCTGATGATGACGCCGCCGAGGAGCGGCCCCGACCGCTCCGCCACCACCGAGGCCGTCACCACCACCGCCGCGGTGAGGACCATCTTCACCAGCAGCATGCCGAGCTCGATCAGCATGAGGACCCGTGTCAGCTGCCGACGGTGATCGGGTCCACGAGGCTGCGCAGCGCCGCCAGGATGCTGGGTGCGACGATCCGGCTGGTGCGCGGGTTGGTCGGCGAGGGCCGGTTGCGGCTGATGAGCGTGAGGTCGGCGTCGTCCGCCTCGACGTCGACCTGGTGGACGGTGCCGGGGATGTCCGGGTCGCAGAAGACGGTGATGCGGGTGCGGTCGAAGCCGATGCCGCCGAGGCTGAGGGTGATGGCGACGTTGAAGTGCCTCGGGAAGGAGGCCGCGGCCTCGCCGGCGCTGCCGTCGAAGACCTGGACGGCGGCCGCCGGCGGCGTCGTGAAGTCGAAGCCGCGCTCGAGGATGTAGGGCTCGTGCGCCAGCGAGTTGGGCCGCAGCCGCGTCGTCAGCCGGACGCTGCGGATGGTGCCTTCCTTGACGCTGCGGATGATGTCGAGCCCGGGCAGCGCGCCGCTGGCGACCTTGACCCGGCCGCCATGGGCGCGGGCGAGCGCGACCAGCTCGGGGCAGTTCGGCAGGCCGCCGACGCTGACCGCGACCAGCAGCTTGCCGGCTCCGACCACCGTGCGCGCGATCTCCGGGAAGGAGTCGGCGGTGGCGCACTCGACCACGACGTCGGCATGGGCCGGCAGATCGGCCAGCGGCACGACCGCGATCGCGGGCGAGATCGCCTGGGCATTGGCGGCGGCGCGGCCGAGGTCGCGGGCGCTGACCGCGGTCAGGGTCAGTTCGGGGATGGCGCCCTGGGTCAGGCGGCGGGCGAGGTCCTGGCCGACATTGCCGAATCCGGCGAGGCCGACGCGCATCGTCTGGGACATGGGATGGGGATTTCCGTGGCGGGGCGACGGGTGTCGCCCCGCCGCCGGCGGGATGCCCTCAGAGCGTCAGCCCGCCGTCGACATGGACGACCTGGCCGGTAACGTAGCTCGCATCGGGGGAGAGAAGGAAGCTCACCATTGCGGCGATCTCGTCGGTGCGGCCGATGCGGCCGAGCGGGATGCGTTCGGAGACCTTGGCCCACTGCTCGGGCGTCAGCGAGGAATGGGTGCCGGGCTCCTTCTCGACATAGCCGGGCGCCACGACGTTGACCGTCACGCCCTTCGGCGCGAGCTGGATCGCCAGCGACTTGGCCAGGCCCTCGAGCCCCGCCTTCGCCGAGGCCGAAGCCGGGAAGATGCCGCCACCCAGCCGGAAGACATGGGCGAGGAAGGTGCTGATCGCGACCACGCGGCCCGCCTGCGACTGTTCGAGGTGCGGCAGGGCGGCCGTCGCCAGCCGGAAGAAGGCCTTCTGGATGGCGGCGATCGACTGCTCGAAGGCGTCGAGGTCGAGTTCGCCGAAGCGACGGCGGTCGGCGAACCCGGCATTGGAGACGATGCCGTCGAGCCCGCCGAAGCGATCGACCGCCGTCGCCACCAGCCGCGGCGCGGTCTCGGCCTCGGTCAGGTCGCCCAGCATCTCGACCACGACCGCGCCCTGCTCCCGCGCCGCGGCGGCGACGCCGGCCAGTCCCTGGGCATTGGCCTTGGTCGTCACGACGAGGTTGGTGCCGGGGCCGGCGACGCGGCGGGCGATCGCCTTGCCGATGCCGGTGGCGGCACCGGTCAGGAGGATGGTGCGGGTGCGGGTGGGATCGCTCACTTGTTGGCCTCTGCCGGAAGGGGGGACGCCGCGATCCGGCCGAGCGAGAACACCTGCGGCAGCCAGATCATGATCGCGAGCCCCGCTGCGACCACGGCCACTCGGGGCCAGACCTCATAGCTTTCGAGGAGCACGAGGGCCAGCGCGAACAGCGCCAGCGGCAGCCGCCATGCCGGGTGGATGGGCGCGCGGCAGAAGCCGAACATGGCGGCCGCCAGGATCGTCAGCCCGATCAGGTTGACGGCGACCTGGCCGACGATCTCCCAGAACGGACCGATCATCATCAGGCTCGGCGTGTAGAGATAGCTGTAGCCGATGACGAAGCCTGCGAGCGACAGGCGGAAGGCGACGAGGCCGGTCTGCATCGGCTCGGCCTTGGCGATCGAGGCGGCGGCGTAGGACGCCACCGATACCGGCGGCGTCGCATCCGCCAGGATCGCGAAATAGAAGACGAAGAGATGGGCGCCCAGCACCGGCACCCCGAGCTTGACCAGGATCGGGGCGCCGATGGACGCGCCGATGATGTAGGCCGCGGTGGTGGGGACGCCCATGCCGAGGATCAGCGTCGTCACCATCAGCAGGACACCGGCGATGAAGAGATTGCCCTCGGACAGCGAGGTGATGATCGTCGACAGCGAGATCACGAGCCCGGTCACGGTCAGGCAGGCGACGAACATGCCGGCGCCGGCGCAGGCAAGCGCGACCACGACCATGTTGCGCCCGCCCGACTCCAGGATGTTCCAGACCTGCCGCGGGCCGATCCGGGTGTGCCGCCGCATCCAGGTGCAGGCGAACACCGACAGGATCGACCAGAAGGCCGAGTAGTGGGGCGAGAAGTTGAACGCCATCAGCACGAGCAGGACGAGGACCGGGAGCAGCAGGTGGAGGTCGTCGAGGACCGCCCGCCACGGCGGCACGTCCGCCGCGGCGACGCCTTCGAGCCCGAGCCGCTTGGCCTCGAAATGGACGCTGACCAGGATCATGAAGAAGTAGCAGACGGCGCCGATGGTGGCGGCGATGATGATCTGCGAGTAGGGGATGTTGGTGATCTCGGCCATCACGAAGGCGCCGGCGCCCATGACGGGCGGCATGATCTGGCCGCCGACGCTGGCCGATGCCTCGACGCCGCCGGCGAACTGCCGCCGGTAGCCGAGGCGGATCATCGCCGGGATGGTGAAGGAACCGGTCGTGAAGACGTTGGCGGTCGAGGAACCGCTGATCGTTCCGAAGAGGGCCGAACTGACGACCGCGACCTTGCCGGGACCGCCGGACTGGCGCCCGGCGATGCGGGTGCCGGCATTGTGGAACAGCCGTCCGATGCCGCTCCCTTCGATGAAGGCGCCGAAGATGATGAAGATGGCGACCATCGTCGACGAGATGCCGGTGATCGACCCGAAGATGCCCATGCCGTTCAGCAGGTACATCGTCTCGATGATCTCCGACGTGCCGAGGTCGCGATAGTTCAGGATCCCCGGCATGTACTCGGTGACGAAGAGATAGGCGATCCCGATCGCGACGAGGCCGGCCAGGACCGGGGTGACGGCGCGGCGCAGCGCCTCGACGATGAGGATCGTCATCGCCGAACCCCAGATCCACTCGCCGAGGAGCAGCGGGTCGACGTTCTCGAAGCGCAGGTTGATGCGCGGCGACTCGACGTAGGAATAGACGCAGGTGGCGACGGCGAGCGCGGCCAGCACCCAGTCGGGGAGGCTCGGCCGTCCCTCCGGCGAGCGGCCGGGGCGGGCCGGATAGAGGATGAAGGCGAGGGGCAGGAGGAAGCCCAGATGGATCGAACGCTGCTCGCGCGGCTCGAAGAAGCCGAAGCCGGACGTGTAGATGTGCAAGAGCGTCGCCGTCGCGGCCCAGATGCCGATGGCGATGGCGGTCGGTCCCGTCAGACGGCGCATCGCAGTCCTCCTGT
>NZ_JAYSFE010000118.1:0-14268 GCF_041913585.1 Allostella sp. | reverse complement strand
ACGTCCCTTATCCCGAGCGAAGTCGAGGGACGCAACGGCATCGATGACCGGGTCGTTCCGCATCCACCGGACTTGGTATTCTGCCCAGTCCGGTCGTTTCGCCGAGACGCGGTCCGCGTGGCCGATCCGAACGAACGCGCGAATCTGCGGGCCCGCCGTCAGCCGAGGTCGGGGGGCACGATCCCGGCGGCGCGGAGGGCGTCGGCCAGCGCCGCCTTGAGCCGCGACAGCCCGGCCTCGCCACTCGACTCCGCACGCGCGACCAGCACGTCCTGGGTGTTGGAGGCACGCAGCAGCCACCAGCCGTCGGCGGTCGTCACCCGCACGCCGTCGACGTCGGAATAGGTGGCGCCCGCCGCCTTCAGCCGCTCGACGACGGCCGCCATCACCGGCCGCTTCGCCTCCTCCGAACAGGGGAAGCGCAGTTCGGGCGTGTTGACGGTGGCCGCCATCCGGTCGCGCATGGCGGCGAGCGGCTCGTCGCCGCCGGCGACGACGTTGAGCAGGCGCACCGCGGCATAGAGCGCGTCGTCGAAGCCGTAGTAGCGGTCGGCGAAGAAGACGTGGCCGCTCATCTCGCCGGCGAGCGGGGCCTTGGTCTCGGCCATCTTGTTCTTGATGTGCGAGTGGCCCGTCTTCCACATCAGCGGCCGGCCGCCGAGCGCCGCGATGCGGTCGAAGAGGGTCTGGCTCGCCTTGACGTCGCTGATGACGACCGCGCCCGGCCGCTCCTTCAGCACCGCCTCGGCCCAGATCTGCATCAACTGGTCGCCCCACAGGATGCGGCCCTGGCCGTCGACGACACCGATGCGGTCGCCGTCGCCGTCGAAGGCGATGCCGAGGTCGCAGCCGCCGTCGGCGACGGCCTGCTGCAGATCGACCAGGTTCTTCGGCACCGTCGGGTCGGGATGGTGGTTGGGGAAGGTGCCGTCGATCTCGGCGAAGAGCACGCGATGCTCGCCCGGCAGCCGCGCCGCCAGGCGCCGCGTCGCCTCGCCGGCGGCGCCGTTGCCGGCGTCCCAGGCGACCTTGAGCGGCCGGCCGCCGGTGAATTCCTGCGCCAGCCGGTCGACGTAGCGGTCGAGCATGTCGACCGTGGAGGCGGTGCCGCGGCCGCTGGCGAAGCGCCCCTCCGCCGCCAGCTGCCCGAGGGCCTGGATGTCGCCGGCGAAGAACGGCTTCTTGCGCAGCATCATCTTGAAGCCGTTGTAGTCGGGCGGGTTGTGCGAGCCCGTGATCATGATGCCGCCGGTCACGTCGAGCGCGTAGCAGGCATAGTAGAGCATCGGGGTCGGCCCGAGACCGACCGAGACGACGTCGCGGCCGGCGGCGGTCAGCCCCTCGACCAGGGCCGCCTCGAGGCCGGGCGAGGACAGGCGCCCGTCATAGCCGACCGCGATCGTGCCGGCGCCGGCGATGGTCCCGAAGGCGCGGCCGATCGCCCGCGCGTCGGCCTCGGAGAGGGTCTTCCCGATGACGCCGCGGATGTCGTACTCGCGCAGGATGGTCGGATCGAACCGGTGGGCGTCGCTCATCGCGTGGGCTCCTTGGCGGGGGCCAGCGGCGGCCGCCCGATCGAACTGTAGTAGAGGCCGGCGGCGGCCATCAGCTTCGGGTCGTAGACGTTGCGCAGGTCGACCACCACCGGCTCCTTCAGGGTGCGGCGCATCCGCTCCGGGTCGAGGGCGCGGAACTCGTTCCATTCGGTGATGACGACGACGGCATCCGCCCCTTCCATCGCGGCGTAGGCACCGTCGGCGAAGCCGATGCCGGGCAGCAGCCTGCGCGCCTCCGCCATGCCCTCGGGGTCATAGGCACGGATGCTGGCGCCTGCCTGGAGCAGGGCCGGCAGGATGTCGAGCGCCGGGCTGTCGCGCATGTCGTCGGTATTGGCCTTGAAGGTCAGGCCCAGCACCGCGATCGTCCGGCCCGCGACCGAGCCGCCGCAGGCGGCGACGACGCGGTCGGCCATCGCCCGCTTGCGCTGCTGGTTGACATCGACCACGGTCTCGACGATGCGCAGCGGCGCACCGTAGTCGCGCGCCGTCTTGACCACCGCCAGCGTGTCCTTGGGGAAACACGAGCCGCCATAGCCCGGGCCGGGGTGGAGGAACTTGCGCCCGATGCGCCCGTCGAGGCCGATGCCGCGGGCGACGTCGTGGACGTCGGCGCCGACCTTCTCGCAGAGATCGGCCATCTCGTTGATGAAGGTGATCTTCACCGCGAGGAAGCTGTTGCCGGCATACTTGATGAGTTCGGCCGTCTCCCGCCGGGTCATCACGATCGGCGTCTCGATCAGGTAGAGCGGCCGGTAGAGCTGGCGCATGACCGCCTCGGCACGCTCGGACTCCGTACCGATGACGACGCGGTCGGGCCGCATGAAGTCGTTGATCGCCGCCCCCTCGCGCAGGAACTCGGGGTTGGAGACGACGTCGAACTCGGCGTCGGGGCGGGCCCTGCGGATGATCGCCTCGACCTCGCGGCCGGTGCCGACCGGCACCGTCGACTTGGTGACGACGACCGTGTAGCCGTCGAGGGCGGCCGCGATCTCCTCGGCCGCGGCATAGACGAAGGAGAGGTCGGCATGGCCGTCGCCGCGCCGGCTCGGCGTGCCGACGCAGATGAAGACGGCGTCGGCGCCGGCGACCGCCGCCCCGAGGTCGGTGGTGAAGGAGAGGCGCCCCGCCTTCACGTTGTTGGCGACGAGTTCGTCGAGCCCAGGCTCGAAGATCGGCATCTCGCCCGCCTGGACCTTCGCGATCTTGGCGGCGTCCTTGTCGACGCAGACGACGTCGGTGCCGAACTCGGAGAAGCACGCGCCGGAGACGAGGCCGACATAGCCCGTCCCGATCATGGCGATGCGCATCGGGTTTCTTCCTGTCTGTGGAGACGGCGGGTCAGCGGTAGCGGGGCAGGAACTCGCGCACCGCGCCGGCCATGTCCGCGCGCTCCAGGGCGAAGGCGATGTTGGCCTCGAGGAAGCCCGCCTTGTCGCCGCAGTCGAAGCGGCGCCCCGCGAACCGCAGGCCGTGGAACGGAACCTCGCCGATCATGTGCGCCATGGCGTCGGTCAGCTGGATCTCGTTGCCGGCGCCGCGTTCCATCCGGCTCAGATGGTCGAACACCTCGGGCTCCAGGATGTAGCGGCCGATGACGGCCAGCCGCGACGGCGCGGCCTCGGGCTTCGGCTTCTCGACCAGCCCCTCGACCTCGACCAGCACGCCGTCGTCGGCGCCGGGCGAGACGATGCCGTAGCGGCTGGTGTGCTCCTGGGCCACCTCCATCACCGCCAGCATGTTGCCGCCGACCTTCTCGTGCGCGTCGACCATCTGGGCGAGACAGCCGCGCTTCGCCAGGATCAGGTCGTCGGCGAGCAGCACCGCGAAGGGCTCGTCGCCGACCACCTCGCGCGCGCACCAGACGGCGTGGCCGAGCCCGAGCGGGCGCTGCTGGCGCGTGTAGATCATCTCGCCCGCGGTCGGCACCACCGTCGCCAGTTCCGCCAGCGCCGCGTCCCGGCCGCGCTCGCGCAGCGTCTGGTTCAGCTCGAAGCTCTCGTCGAAATGGTCCTCGAGCGCCGACTTGCCGCGCCCCGTCACCATGACGAGGCGCTCGATCCCGGCCTCCCGCGCCTCCTCGACGGCGTACTGGATGAGCGGCTTGTCGACCACCGTCAGCATCTCCTTGGGCATCGACTTGGTGGCCGGCAGGAACCGGGTGCCGAGGCCAGCGACGGGGAACACGGCGGTGCGGACGCGTCGGGACATGGAATGCTCTCGGAACGTAGTCGGGATCGGGTGAGTCGGGACCGGGTGCACTGCGGCAGGAACCTATAGGCGGGGCCTATGGGCCGCCACCAGAACGATTCCGCACCATCTCGTGTTCCATCGCGGCGCAAATTGACGCCGATCGGACCGGCCGGCGAAAGTGCCGCGGCTTCGCCCGCGCACCCGCGCCCGCATCGCAGCAGGATTTCGCCGATGACCGACACCGCGCCGATCACCTTCCGCCCGGCCCGTGCCGGCGACGGCCAGGCGACCTTCGACGTCACCTGGCGGTCGGTCGCCGGGCTGGCGACCGGGCACTATTCGCCGGACCAGATCGCCGGCTGGATGGGCCGGCGCACGCCCGAGTTCTATGAGGGGCTGATCGCGGAGGGGCGCATGGTGGTGGCGGAGCGCGACGGGACGGTGGTGGCCTTCGTCGATGCGGAACCGGGCGAGGTCACCCGCCTCTTCGTCC
This sequence comes from Allostella sp., assembly GCF_041913585.1. Taxonomy (NCBI): domain Bacteria; kingdom Pseudomonadati; phylum Pseudomonadota; class Alphaproteobacteria; order Rhodospirillales; family Allostellaceae; genus Allostella; species Allostella sp. The sequence continues at coordinate 10,026 of NZ_JAYSFE010000118.1, read as the reverse complement.
TGCCGGGCGAGGCTGGCGGCGGGCTGGGGCGACGCCTGCTGGCGATCGGCATCGAAACCGCGCGGCGCGGCCATGACGGGCCGGTGCGGCTGGAGGCCACGATCAACGCGGCCGACTTCTACCGCCGGCACGGCTTCCGCGAGGTCGGCCGCGGCCATTTCTCGCATGGGCTGGGCGGCGATCCGATCGAGATCATCCACATGGAGCTGGCGGCTCCGGCCGGCGCTCCGCCAGCAGCAGGCCGAGGAGGCGGATCTGTTCCTCCTGGCGCGCCAGCATCCGGGTGAGCTGCTCCTGGCGCAGCCCGTCCAGCTTCTCGTGCAGGCCCATGATCTCGAGCTCGGCCTTGAGGTTGACCTCGTAGTCGTGGGCCGCCGCCTCGCGGTCCTTCATGGCCTGCCGGTTCTGCGACATCATGATGATCGGCGCCTGCAGCGCCGCCAGCATCGACAGGACGAGATTGAGGAAGATGTAGGGATAGGGGTCGAACGGGGCCGACGCCGCCCACGGCAGCAGCACCGAGTTCAGTCCCGTCCACAACAGCAGAACCCCGGCGAAGGCGAGGATGAAGGTCCAGGACCCGCCGAAGCGCGCGACCCGGTCGGCGAGACGCTCGCCGAACGCCGGCCGGTCGGTGCGCAGGCTGAGATCGCGGCTGACGATCGAGCGCCGGGCGATCCGGTGCAGGACCCGGCGCTCGCGTTCCGGAAGCTCGTCGACGCCCGCCCTCAGCAACCGTTCCGCCAGATGGCGCACCGCCTCGTCCATCGCCCTCTCCGCTCGCCCGTTCGCCACGCGCCACCCCGTCACGCACCCTTGCCCAGGAGCCGGTCCTTGGCCTCGTTGAGCTTGGCCGCGACCCAGGTCGAGCCGCCGCGGTCGGGGTGGTTCGCCATCATAAGCCGGCGATGGGCGCCGCGGACCTCCTCCTCGCCGGCCCCGGCCTCCAGGCCGAGGATCGCCAGCGCCTCGGCCTCGGTCATCGGACCGCCGCCGGTCGCCCCGCCCGCCGCACCCCCGGCGCGATCGCGCCAGTCCTCGCCATGGGCGCGGTCGAGCCAGCCTTCGATGACGCGGGCCGAATCGGCATCCGCCGCCGCCTCCCGCCACAGTGCCAGCGCCTCGGCGAAGGAGAGCGATTCGAGGGTCCGTCCGGCGAAGGCGCCGGCGCGCACGAGCCCGGTCACGGCACCGGAGTCGTGATCGAGCGTCATTTCGACGAACGGCGTCTCGACCGTGCTCGACTGGCCGCGCGGCGGCCCGGCCGCCGCCCGCACCCGCCGTCCGAGCTGACGCCAGCGGACGAAGAAGGGCAGCAGCAGCGAGCCCAGCATCATCGCCGTCCCGACCCGTCCGGAGACGACGAGGAGGACGGCGGCGGCCGCCAGCAGCACGGCACCCGCGATCCGGACCCAGCGCGCGAGCACCGCGGGATCGGCCGCCGCCAGCGACCGGAGCAGCAGCAGCAGCCCGACCAGCCCGAGCGCTCCCAGCGCGAACCAGGCGATCATCGCGTCGGCTCGACCGGCGGCCGCCTCATCGGCCCGCGAAGCGGTGGGTCAGCATCAGCGCCGCGCCGCCGCGCCGGCGGCCGAAATCCTCGAGCGCCCGGCGGCCGCCCGCCGCATAGGCGGCGACCGCCGCCAGCAGGTCGCGAAGCTGGTCGGCCGAGCCGGCGTCGAACGGGCAGCAGGCGCCGCGCGTCAGCCGCGCCACCTCCTCGAAGGCGCGCCGCGCCACCGGGTCGTGCCCCTCGTGGAACAGAAAGACCGGCAGTCCCAGCACCCCCAGCTCGCCGGCGGCGTGGCAGAGACGGTCGATCTCCTCCTCCATGCAGTCGCCGACGAAGACGAGCGCCGCCACCCGCTCGCGCCGGGTCTCGGCGGCGGCGTGGCGGAGCACGCGCACGATCTGGGTCTGGCCGCCTTGGCAGGCGACCCCGCTCATCCGCGCCAGCAGGTCGCGGGCCTCGGTGACCCAGGGTTCGGCGCGGAACTCGTCGAAGCCGCGATACCAGCAGAGCTGGACCGCAAGGCGGCCGACGGCCTCCGCGGCCAGGAACATCTCGCCCTGGATGCGGCAGGCCCGGTCCCAGGTCGGTTCGCGGCTCGCCGTCGCGTCCATGGCGAAGACGAGCCGGCCGCCGGCCGCGGCCGGCGCCGCCTTCATGCGGCCGATGAAGGCATCCACGTCGGCGCGGCTCGAGCGCTGCGGCAGGCCGCCCGCGCCGGATTTCCCCTGATCCTTCGCCATGCCCTAGTATATGGGACGGACGGGCCCGGGGTTGAGCCCGGATCGACGAACCGTGACGTTCCAGAGGCTCCCATGGCGCTCGCGCCCTACAGCATCACCGCCCTCGCCCTGCCGGAACGGCCCGGCATCATCGGCCTCGCGCCCGTCCCCGGGCGGGTCGACCTCGACGCCGACGTCGCGGCGATCCGGGCCTGGGGGGCGGTGTCGGTGGTCACGCTGCAGCCCCAGGAGGAGCTGGACTGGCTCGGCATCGGCCATCTCGGCCGCGCCATCGCCGCCGCCGGCCTGGAGTGGCACCACCTGCCGATCCTCGATCTGCGGGCACCCGACGCGCAGTTCGAGCAGGCCTGGGTCGAGCGGGCGCCGGTCGTGCTCGACCGGCTCGACCGCGGCGAGCGGGTGATGGTGCATTGCCGCGGCGGGTTCGGGCGCACCGGCACGGTCGCCGCCCGCCTGCTGGTCGCGCGCGGACTGGCGCCCGCGGCCGCGGTGGCGCTGGTGCGCCACACGCGGCCGGGTTCGATCGAGACCGACGAGCAGGAGCAGTACGTGCTGGCGCTCGCCGCCCGGGCCTCGGCGGACTAGCGCCGGATGACCGAGCCGCCGGTCGCCGGCTGCTCCGGCGGCGGTGCGCGGGTCGGCAGGTTGAGGTCGACCGGATCGTAGGCGCGGCCCGGCGCCTGACCCGGCTGTCCGAAGGACGAGCGCAGGTCGTCGCGCTGGGCCCCCTGCCCCGTCACCTCGATGACGTTGGGGCCGGTGTACTTGATGCGCTGGCCGAAGATGTCCTTCGCGTAGCGCACGTCGAGGGTCATCTTGACGAAGGCATTGCCGTCCTCGGTCCAGCCGTAGTCCTTGACCTCCGCGCCCCAGATGGCCGCCATCAGCGAGGTCCGCACCTCGTCGCTGACCAGCACCAGGTTCTCGGTGCGGCTGCGGCTCTGGACCTCCTGCCCGACGATGATGCGGGCCAGCTGGTCATAGGCGTCGATCTCGGCCGCGCGCAGCGCCTGCAGGAAGGGGCGCGAGGATTCGGTGTTGGTGCCGAGCCCGATGCGGCGGACGGTGACGTTGTTGTACGAGACCGGCTTGCCGATGACGTTGCGCACGTCGCCCAGCGTGATCGTCGCCTCGGAGATCGCGATGTCGCGGGCGGCATCGTATTTCGGCCGGGCGTGCTTCACCCCCTTCACCGCCGCCTGGATCTTGGTGTCGACCGAGGTCTCGCCGGAGCGGTCGGAGAAGAACACCTCCTGGCTGCGGATCTTGAGGCCGACGATCGATTCCGTGATCCCGCGGGTGGCCATCGCCTGGGCCATGCGGATGCTCATGAGTTCCTTGTTCCCCTGGGCCTGGGCCGGGGGCGCCGCGACCGCGACCGCCAGCGCGACGGCGCCGGCGAGGGTCCACGCGGACTTCCGCACTGACTGCATCCTGGTTCTCCCGTTCATGAGACTGGCCGGACCGTTCACCGGACGCGCGGCGCCGGCACCGGAACCGGACCGCGGTCCACTCCGTCGTCACCGAGCCCGAGCCGGCGCAGCACCTCGCCGCGCTCGCTCCGGACGCGATCGTCCACCACCACCAGTTCGTCGACCCGGAACTCGCGGTCGGGCCCGGTGCCGGGCCCGACGCGCACCGAGAGGATGACCTGGCTCCCCTCCGGAGCGAGCCGCAGCCGCTCCAGGATCTTCTCGTTCAGCGAGAAGGCCGCGCGGCGACGCTCTTCCATCAGGGCCTCGTTGCTGCCCGCCTGCGCGGGCAGCACGATCGCGGCGCCGAGAAGGGCGGCGACGGCGGCCTTCATCGCCGTCACCACTGGCCGGGCCTGAGGACGGCACCGCCGCCCGTCATCCGGTCCTGGACCCTGGGCCGCGGCGCCGGCGCCGGCATCCGCGGGCAGATCTCGCGCTGCGCCCGCTGCATGCCCTCGTGGGAGGGGGCGTAGCTGGCGTCCAGCCGCAGCGACTGCTGGTAGCTGCCGAGTGCCGGCTGGCACTGGCCCTGGACGCGGAAGATCTCCGCCACCAGGAAGAAGGTCTCGGCGGTGCCGAGGCCCATCTGCGACACCCGGTCGAGCTGGTTCTGCGCCTGCGGGTAGCGGCCGTCCTGCATGTAGAAGCGGGCGAGCGCGTGGCGCCGCGGGACGTCGTTCGGCACCCGGTCGAGGTAGGCGAGCCAGGCGGCCTCGGCGCCCGCCCGGTTGCCCATGCCGAGCTCGGCGTCGCCGAGGCAGGCGAAGGCCTGGGGCGAGGCCGCGACCTCGCCGGCCGCCTGGCGGCACCAGGCCGCGGCCCGCGCATAGTCGCCCATGCGGAGCGCGGTCATCCCCTGCTCCAGCGCCGACGGCGCCTGGACGATGATGGGCGGGGCCGCGGCTTCCTGCTGGCAGGCGGAGACGAGGAGGCCCGCGGCCAGCGCGCCGGCGACGCCGGCAGCCCGGAAGATGGTCGAACGCATCGGTTCACACTCCCTTGTAGCGGGCGTCGATCTCCTGGACCGACTGCTGCACGAGACGCTGGACGAGCTGGTCGAGGGTCTGCCCGCCGGCCGTCGACTGGCTGACGCCGAGGAAGGAGGTGCCCTGGGCGCCCTGCTGCATGGTCTGCTCGAAATAGCCGGTCGCGACCTGCTCGGTCGTGCTGGCGTCGATGATCCGGTAGCGCAGTCCGACGATCCACACCTGGGCCGCCTCGCCCGCCTGGGCCGAGCCGACGACGGTGCCGGCGGCGTACCCGCCGCGGCCGCCGATCGCCGCCCCCAGCAGGTTGCCCATGGCGCGGCCGTCGAAGCCCTGGCTCGCCTGCGCCACCGGCTCGGCGCGCAGGACGTCGAACTTCAGGACGTACTTGGTGGTCCTGAACTTGCCGAGCTGGAACAGCCGGCGCGCGGCGTTCGGATCGCCGAGGTTGTAGGCGATCTCGACCTCCTGCATCACCGGGCCGAGGTCGCGGCGCTCCAGCACCGGGAAGTTGGCGCGGCCGAGCTCGAGCTCGGCATAGTCGGCGATGTTGTTCGGCCCGAAGCGCTGGGTGAAGCTCGCATGGCTGCTGCGGACGTCGCCCGGCAGCACCAGGACCGCGACGCCGCGCACGTTCTGGTTCACGTAGCCGACCGGCTGGTACATCTGCTGCGCCGCCGCCTGCTGGGCGACCGCGGCCGAGCTGCCGCCGCCGGTCGTCTGCTGGCATCCCGCGACGGCCACGGCCGCCAGGGCCAGGACCGAAACTCCGACTTTCCTCATCGCTGCGCTCTCCACTTTGGGATTGTTGGGACCCGCCCGAACCCTCGGTCGCGCCAGGCGATCCGGCGGTTCAGGAGTTTCGCCCGCCCGACCTCGATATTTTCCGCCTCAGAAGTTCCGGATGGCGCGCACGGCGTCGCTGGGGGGTGCGGCGGGCTTGCCGGCGGCGGCGGCGGCGCCCTCGGGGTTGATCTTCTTCACCGCCTCGATCGCCGCCTCGGTCTGCGCGATGGCGCGGATGCGGTCGGGCGCGGCGGTGGCGAGCGACGCCGGCGGCAGCTTGTTCAGCCGGTCGACGAGGTCGCTGTCGTCCTGGGCGCTGTAGTTCACCCGGACGAGATCGCCGCGCGCCGAGACCAGCCGGAACGAGCGGTCGCCGAGCTTGGCGTTGAGCGGCCGGATCATGGTGTCGTTGACGATGCGGGCGAAGGCGTTGCGGCCGCCGGTGAAATCGACCTCGAAGAGCGACATGCCGGAGGCGTCGAAGTTGCGGAAATCGACGTTGAGCACCGGCCGGAGCCCCATCAGCTCCTTGCGCATCAGTTCGCCCGCGTCGTAGTCGGGCAGGCCCATGACCTGGAGCTGGAAGATGCGCGACGGCTGCGACAGGTGCCGCTCGAAGAGGTCGCGGCTGAATTCCTGGCCGATGAGCTGGCCGATGTCGCGGGTCGCCACGTCCTCGTCGTTCCAGCTCCGGCCGGTCGGCACCTTGTTGTTGAAGTAGATCTCCTGCCCGGTCGCGTTGTCGACGCAGGCGACCGTCCACGAGGTCAGGACGTACTTGGTGACGGTGATGCCCGAGGCCGGCAGCCGCGCCGACAGGCTCTTGAACTTGGCCTCGCCGAGGATCGAGAAATCGGCGGCGCGCTGCTGCGAGACCGACAGCGTGACGTCGGCCTGGCCCTCGAGCTGGCTGCGCGCCATCAGTTCGATCCGCAGCCTGTCGGCCTGCTCCTCCGACCAGACGCGGTAGCCGAAGGACTGGATGCGCTCCTTCAGGATGTTCTCGGCGATCTGCGAGCGGCGCGGCGCGACGTTGGAGGCGCGGTCGGCGTCGGCGGCGAAGATGGCGACCGAGATGCGCGGGTCGCCGCGCTCGCGGATCAGCGCCACCCGCTGGTCGCGCGACATCTGCTTCAGCGCCTCCTCGACGCCGGCGACGTAGACCTCGGCCTTCAGCAGCATGTGCATGAAGCCGTCCTCGCCGAGCCAGGGCTCGCTCTCCTTGATCACCTGCTTGATGAGACCGTCCGTGCGCGTCAGCACGCGGTCGCTGATCATCGTGTAGTTCTGGACCAGCGTCTGGCTGTCGACATAGACGCCGACCGCCTTCTCGACCGCCTGCCGGCGGGCGTCGCGGCGCAGGTCGTCGAGGAGGATGCCCTTGTCGCGCGCGTATTGCGGCGCCTTGGGATCGGCCAGCCCCTCGGCGGAGACGACGATGGTCTGGCCGGTCGTCTGCTGGGCGGCCGCCGGGCGGACGGCCGCCGGCAGCAGCGCCGCCGGAACCGCAAGGCAGAGCATGGACAGGACGGCTAGGGCGGTGCGGCGCATCCTCGGTTCTCCCCTCCGGCGTGGCGTCGCGCCGGCCCGGCCTGCGGGCGGCGCGTGGCTATGTCGCTCGCGCTTCGTCCGGGGTTCGATCCCCGGCGGAAATTGTCGTCGCGACCCGTCCCCGGCCCCCCGCGCCGGCCCAGGCGGTCAGCGGCCGCGGGCGCAGACGCTGGCGTAGAGGTCGGCGACGGTGCCGTCGATCTGCTCGCGGACGATGTCCCGCACGACCGGCAGCGGGTCGGCGCCGGTGAAGGACGCGGAGGACATGTCCGCCTGGCCGAGGATCCCCCCCGAGGATGCCGAGAGCGCGAAGGCGACATTCACGCTGACCTGCTTCACCCGGATCATCGGGTTCATTATCGCCCGGCTCTCGATGGTGGCGCGCAGCACGTAGGCCGCGCCGAGGCGCTGGAAGGCGGTGAGCGCGGCGTCGGCCTCGTTGTTGAGGAAGCGGCGCATCTCCTCCTGCGCCACCTGCCGGTTGATCTCTTCCTGGGTGTAGACGGTCATGCCGGCGCGGCGCAGGGCGTCGGCGACCAGCGGAAAGACGCCGGCATAGCGCTTCTGCTGGATCAGCCGGCCGCCATCCTCGCGGATCTCGGTGAAGACGATGGCGATCTTGCGCCCGGCGAGGCGCCGTCGGCAGGCGGGGTCGATCAGCGCCGCGGCCGGCACCGGCGGGGGTGCTGCCTGCGGACGGTTGCCGCGCTCGGACAGGTCGAGCCCCTGGGCCGCGGCCGGCGCCGCGGCGCCGACGGCGGCCAGCATGACAAGGACGGGCAGAAGGGCGAGGCGCATCGCAGGCTCGGCACCAGCTTCGAAAGGATTAAAGCACTATCGCGCAGCAACTCCTACGATCAATTGACGGAGGTCAATCGACGGGATCGCCGGCGTTGTGCGGGGAGGCCCGGCCCGGAAGGGACTATTGCGCCGGCTTGGCGGGCGCCGGCGGCGCGACGCGCCGCACCGGTGCCGGCCGCGGGCAGATCTCGCGCCGGGCCCGGTCCTGCATCTCGTGGGCGGGGGCGTAGTTGGGGTCGATCCGCAACGACTGGCGGTAGTTGCCGAGCGCGGCGTTGCAGTTGCCCTGGAGGCGGAAGATCTCGGCCACCAGGAAGAAGGTCTCGGCGGTGGCGAGCCCCAGCTGCGACACCCGGTCGAGCTGCACCTGCGCCTGGGTGAAGCGCCCGTCCTCGATGTAGAACTTGGCGAGCCCATGCCGGCGCGGCACGTCGTTCGGCACCCGCTCGACATAGGCCTGCCAGGCGATCTCCGCCTGTGGCCGCCGGCCGAGGCCGCGCTCGGCGTCGCCGAGACAGGCGAAGGCGACGGGCGGCGGGTTGGGGTCTTCGGACGCCTTGCGGCAGTCGGCGGCGGCCCGCGTGTAGTCGCCGAGACGCAGCGCCGCCTGACCGGATTCGAGCGGCGACACCACCGGCGTCAGCACCGGCGGCGGCGTGTCGTCGGTTTCGCACGCCACGACCGTCACCGACATCGCCGCCAGGACGGCTGCTCGCAACCTCGTCATCGCTCCCCCTCTCCCACGTCCGCCCCCCTTGGCCGGGAAGCCCCCTCCTACAGCGTCTTCGCGCGCATCAGCCGCGCCTTGTCGCGGCTCCACTCCCGTTCCTTGATGGCGTGGCGCTTGTCGGCCATCTTCTTGCCGCGGGCGAGCCCGATCTGCACCTTGGCGATGCCGCGGTCGTTGAAATAGAACGCCATCGGCACCAGCGTCACCCCTTCGCGCTTCACCTGGCCGAGGAGCTTGTGCAGTTCCTTGCGGTGGACCAGCAGCTTGCGCGGCCGCCGCGGCTCGTGGTTGAAGCGGTTGGCGCCGGAATATTCCGGGATGTAGGCGTTGAAGAGATAGAGCTCGCCGCCCTGCTCGCCGGCATGGGCCTCGGCGATGCTGGCCTGCCCCTTGCGCAGGGACTTGACCTCGCTGCCGTAGAGCACCAGTCCCGCTTCCAGGGTCTCGTCGATGTGATAGTCGAAGCGCGCCCGGCGGTTCTGCGCGACCTGCCGCGGCTGGGCCTCCTTGTTCGCTGCCATGCTCTCGCCTGTCCGCCCCGCCGTGCCGGCGCCCTTCGCGGGCGACCGCCGGCGGCAGCGTCCGTCGTCAGTTCAGAAGGCCGGCCTCAGTTCAGGAGGCCGGCGTTGGTCATCGCCGTCTTCACCTTGCCGCGCGTCGCCTCCATGGTCGGGGCGAGCGGCAGGCGGCAGTCCGGCAGGCTCTTGCCGATCAGGCTGGCGGCATACTTCACCGGACCGGGGCTGGTCTCGACGAAGAGCGCCTCGTGCAGCGGCATCAGGCGGCGGTTGATCGTCATCGCCGTCTGCAGGTCGCCCTTCTGCCAGGCGACGTGCATTTCCGACAGCATCCGCGGGGCGACGTTGGCGGTCACCGAGATGCAGCCCTGCCCGCCCTGGGCGAGGTAGGGCAGCGCCATGCCGTCGTCGCCCGAGAGCTGGATCCAGGCGTCGCCGATGGCGATGCGCTCGAGCAGCGGCCGCTGGATGTCGCCGGTCGCGCACTTGACGCCGACGATGTTGGGCAGCTTGGCCAGACGCGCCATCGTCTCGACGGTCATGTTGACGACGCTGCGGCCGGGGATGTTGTAGATGTAGATCGGCAGGTCGACGGCGTCGTGGATCGCCTTGTAGTGCAGGAAGAGCCCTTCCTGCGTCGGCTTGTTGTAGTAGGGCGTGACGATGAGGGCGGCGTCGGCGCCGGCCTTCTTCGCGTGCTTCGTCAGCCGGATCGCCTCCTCGGTGGAGTTCGACCCGGTGCCGGCCATCACCGGCACCTTGGTCGGCTTGGCGACCTCGATGCAGAGCTCGATGACGCGGTCGTGCTCGGCGTGGCTCAGCGTCGGGGATTCGCCCGTGGTGCCGCAGGGCACCAGCCCGTGCGTGCCCTCGGCGATCTGCCAGGCCACGAAATCCTGGAACGCTTTCTCGTCCACCTTGCCGTC